>NZ_JBFUGN010000042.1:0-16326 GCF_056402895.1 Rhizobacter sp. P3_B12
CGGCGGCACCTCGCCGTCACGACCGAGCCCGCGCTGTCGAGCGTCGTCGAGGACACCATCGATCGCGCGCTGTCGGAATGCGGAGGCAGCGTCGCCGAGGCGGCCAAGCGCCTCGGCATCCATCGCAGCACGCTGTACCGCCACCAGGCCAGGGCTCGCCCAGGCGGCCGCTGAAACCTGCGATTCCACCCTTGACTTCGTTGAAAGGTTCGCCATGAAGCAACTCACCCTCGCCGCCCTGATCGGCATCGTCGCGGCCGCGCCGCTCAGCGCCTTCGCCAAGGCTGACTGCAAGGCCTACCCCAAGGCCGAATGGATGAAGGAAGCCGATGCCAAGGCCAAGCTCGAAGGCCAGGGCTACACGATCAAAAAATTCAAGGTCGACGGCAACTGCTACGAGATCTACGGCAAGAACAAGGAAGGCAAGAAGGTCGAGATCTACTTCGACGCCAAGACGCTGGAGCCGGTGAAGTCCGAAATCGAGAAGTGAACCGATGCCCGCGCTGCCCGATGGCCGCGTCCGCGTGTGGGATGTCGTCGTTCGGCTGTGCCACTGGAGTCTCGCGGCGCTGGTGGTGCTGAATCTCGTGCGCGACGACGGCGACTGGTGGCACCGGCTCGCCGGCTACATCACCGTCGGCGTGGTGGCGGTGCGTTGCCTGTGGGCGGCGCTGCACCGGGGCCCGGGTGGCTGGCGCGCGCTGAAGCCCTCGATCGGCGACACGCTCGCCTACCTGCGCGGCGGCGCGCCGCGCACGCTGGCGCACAACCCGCTGGGCCTGTGGATGGTCTGGCTGCTGTGGCTGCTGGTGCTGCTGCTCGGGTTCACCGGGTGGATGAGCCGGCTCGATGCCTTCTGGGGCGACGAGCGCGTGCACGACCTGCACGCCTGGCTCGCGGACACCTTGCTGGCCTCGGTCGTGGTGCACCTGGCCGGCGTCGCCGTGATGAGCTGGCGCTGGCGCGAGAACCTGCCCGCGACGATGCTCAGCGGGCGCAAGCGCCCTCAGGCTGCGGCGCGCGCGGAACGAGGCAGGAAATAGCGCTTCGCCTTGGCTGAAAAGGCATACGCATGGGCCCACCACGCGAACAGTACCGGGAAGATGATGATGCGCCCCATGAACCCGCCGGCGCGCTCCGCGTCGTTCGCATACTGCGTGGTGTCGTGCCCGAAGATGGAGAACATCGCGACACCTGCAATGACGGCCAAGCCGAACCAGCGCCCGGCCCAGTGCCGCCGGTACACGCCGACAACCGCCAGCACCAGCAGGGCGAAGACTCCCACCCGCCATGCAAGCATCCAGGCAGCAGTGACCGGACTGATCGCCCCGATACGCGCTGCCATCACGAACTGAGCGCCGCGGATGAACCCCCAGCAGTAGAGCGTGATGCCCGCCAGCAGAAACAGCAGCAGGATCCAGACCGATATCGGACGGCGAACCGCTTCGTCCTTCGGGCCCTCGGTCATGGCACTGGCGGGCGGGCTGTAGGGATTTCGGATCATGGCGTCTGGTGTCTCGCGATCCGGCCATTCTGGCCTACGCCACCTGATGGTCCGAGGGCATCGCCGCGGGATCCATCCAGATCGCGCCCCACAGGTGCTGGTCGGGGTCGGCCAGATCCCGGCCGTACATGAAGCCGAGGTCCTGCACCGGGTTCACGTCGGCCTGGCCACCGTGCGCGGCAGCGGCCTGGTTCATCCGGTCGACGGCCTCCCGGCTGTCCACGGTCAGGCCCAGCATGACCCCGCTGGTGCCGACGGGTGGAAGCGGCCGCTCGGTGAAGGTGCGCCATTTGGCGTGGGTCAGCAGCATCGCGTGGATCGTCTCGCTCCAGACCATGCAGGCTGCGGTGTCGTCACTGAATTGCGGGTTCTGTTCGAATCCCAGCGCCTTGTAGAAGGCGACCGAGGCTGCGAGGTCGGTGACCGGAAGGCTCACGAAGATCATCTTTGTCACGGGGTTTCTCCTGGTGGTGCAACGAGGGCTGAATGAAGCGTCTGCGGTTTGCGGGCTTCATCCATGCGACGTTCGACGGCCGCCCGGATCGACAAGCTCATCGGCATCCCGATGCGTTAACGTTGCCGGTCCTGCTTCCTCGGCTCGACCCCATGCTTGGTTCTCGTCTGTTTCCCCTGCTCTTGCTGTCCCTCGCCGCCACCGCGGGAGCTCAAGACAGCGCACCGCTCGAACAGTCGCTGACGGGCCAGTGGGCCAGCACCGATCGACAGTTCGTGGAGTTCCGGGCGGACAAGACCTTCCGGATGTATCCCAAGTGTGGCCGCGAAGCCGAGGAGTGGAAGCAGCGCGGCACGCCGTTCCTGCCTGCCACCTGGGAAGTCGCCGACGGCAACCACCTGAAACTCACGGTGACACTCGAAGAGAAATCCAGGACCGTCGATTCGACCGTGATGCTGGCCGGCGACGAACTGCGCATCGTGGATGGCCAGGGCCGCACGACCGTGAATCGGCGCTACGTCGGCGCGTGGCCGCCCGCCTGCCCGGCCAATCCTTTGCGCTAGAAGCCCGTGCCCGATCATGTGTTCGCCGACCTGTACGAATCCGTGTGAATTCAGACCCCGCCGGCAAAGGCCCGTCGCACCGCCACGGCCGCAGCCCATTGCGCACCGCGCGCCTGCAGCAGAGCATCTTGCGCACGCAGGTGGCTGCGGTGCACGTCGAGCACGGTGTCCAGCCCGACGAGCCCGGCGTCGAACATGCGCCGGCTGCGGCGTGAGGCATCGGCGCCGGCACGCAACGCCTGTTCCAGCGCACTGACACTGGCGTCGGCCGCAACCTGCTGCACCAGCGCGATGTCCGCATCGGCCAGTGCACCCAGCATCGCCTTCTCGTACGCCGCCATGGCCTCCTCGGCCCGCGCCTCGTGGACCGCGATGTTCGCGCGGATGCGGCCACCATCGAGGATCGGCAGCGACACCGTCAGGCCGTAGCCGACGACCAGCGCGGGCGACGCACTGGCCCCATCCACACTCAGTCGCTCCTTGCGGCCGGCCCAGTCGAGCTGGATGCGTGGGTAGAGGTCTCGCTTGGCCACGCCGAGACGCGCCGCGGCGGCCTCGACCGCGCGGGCCTGCAGTTGCACATCGGGCCGACGCTCCAGCAGTTCGGCGGGCAGCGGCGCGAGCACGGTCGGCGCGCTGGCGGCGGTGCTGCCGGACACGGKACCCGGCTGCGTCGCACCCGTCAGCACGGCCAGTTGCCGCAGCCGGCTGCGCCGCGCACCTTGCAGCTGGGCCGCGCTGGCTTCTTCCTGGCGCAGCTCGGCAATGAGCCGGTCGACGTCCAGCGCGCTGGATTGACCGACCTCGAAGCGGCGCCGCGCCACCTCGATCTGCCGCTGCAGCGTCGTGGCAGCGTCAAGGCTCACAGCCTCGCGCTGCGCCAGCGCCTGGACCTCGAACCAGGCCGTGGCCACCTCAGCGGCAATGGCCACGCGCATCGCCTGATGCGCCAGCTCGGCGCCCTGCGCATCGCGCGTGGCGGCGGTGCTGGCCAGCCCCTTGGCACCGAACAGGTCCGCCTCCCAACTGGCACGAAAGCCGACAGCGGTGACGTCGGCCTTGGGGTCCGCGCTCGAATCGCGCCCCCGGCGCGCGCCCGCGGCCAGGCCGAGCTGTGGCAGGCGCTCCGCATCGGCCGCGTCGACCCCGGCGCGTGCCTGGGCCACGCGCGCCGCGGCGATGCGCAGGTCGCGGTTGGCGTGCAGCGCGGAGTCGATCAACGCATCGAGTTCAGCACTGCCGAAGTCGCGCCACCAGGCGTCGGGGGCACGACTGGCTCCAGGTGAAGCGGACGGCGTGTCGACGCTCCACGCGGCAGGCACCGCGAGCGAGGCCGCAGGGGGCACGACGGATGTGGCGCAGCCTGCCAAGGCCAGCAGCCAGGCGGCAACAGCACCGAGGTGGGTTCGAGCAAACGGGGGCATGAGCGATCTCCGGGGTTGACGGGTCAGAGTCAATTACTGTACTATACGTACAGTACAGTTTCAATCCTCAAGGAGGCCCGCATGACCAACCCACCCGGGCGCAGCAGCTCACGCGAAAAGCTGCTCGACGCCGCTGCCGGACTGATCTCGAAGCACAGCGTCCAGGAGATGACGCTCGAAGGCGTCGCCGCCGCCGCCGGGGTCACCAAGGGCGGCCTGATCTATCACTTCAAGACCAAGGACGAGCTGCTCGGCGCACTGGTCGAGCGCATGGTCGAGCTGCTCGACCAGCGCAGCCGGGCCAAGGCGGCCAAGCGCGGCGACACCACCAGTGCACTGCTGCAGGCCCTGGTCGACGACACCTTCGACATGCCGGCCAGCGAGAAGCTGCTGCTGACGAACCTGCTCGCCGCGGTCACCAGCTATCCGCACCTGCTCGGCCCCGTGCAGCAGTCCTATGACCGCCTGTACGGCGAGTTCGTCGACGCCGGCCCGCAGGCTGGCCTCGCGCTCGCCATCACGGCGGCGCTCGACGGCCTCTCGCTGCTCGAACTGCTGAACCTGCACCAGTTCARCAAGCGGCAGCGCGAAGCCATGCGCCAGGCGCTGCAGCAGCTCGCTCAGACCGTCACCTGATCAACCTCCTTTCCGGATTCACCACCATGTCACCGCATCACCACAAGGGCGCTGTTGTCGTCCTCCTGGCGGCCCTGCTCACCGCGTGCGCCAAGGAACCCACACCGTCCGTCGTCGTGCCGCGCCCCGTCAAGGTAGAAGTTGTTGCTGACGGCACCACGACGGCCAGCGAGGCCTTCATCGGCACACTGCGCGCGCGTCAGCGCGCCGATCTCGGCTTCGAATCTCCGGGGCGCATTGCCGTCATCCTCGTCGACGTCGGAGACCGCGTGCGTGCTGGCCAGGTGCTTGCGCGTCTGGAGGAATCGCCAGCTCGTTGGCGCCTCGACAAGGCCGAAGCCGACCGCGCCTCGGCTGCGACAGTGCTTGCAGAGCGCAGCACCCAGCTACGGCAGCACGAGTCGCTCGCGAAGGACCAGATCGTCTCGGCAACCACGCTGGAGTCGGTACAGACGCAGCATCAACTGGCGACCGGCCAACTGCAAGCCGCCGAGGCGGCGCTCGCATCGGCACGTCGGGATCTTGCGCTGATGCGCGTCACCGCACCGTTCGACGGCGAGATCGTCGCGCGAGCAGCCCAGCCGCACACCGACATCGCAGCCGGCCAGCCGATACTGCAGATCGAGGCGGGTCAGGCGCTGGAGGTGGTGGCGATGCTGCCCGAATCGGTGGCATCGCATCTCACGCCGGGCCAGGTCGCCACAGCTGGCTCGCTGCCGCTGACGCTGGAGCGGCTTTCGACCCGCAATGAGAACGGCTCGCTGGTACAGGCAGTCTTCCGCATCGCGGGTGCCGCCACGAGCTTGCGCAGCGGCAGTGTCGTCTCGGTGGAACTGCCGCGCAAGGCGAACGCCGCGCTCTCGGTACCCGCTCCCGCGCTGCTGGCCGGAGCGGGCCCAGGCACAGCGAGCGTCTTCCTGCTCGATAGCACCAAACATCAACTCGTGCGCCGTGCCATCCAGATCGGCGACGGCGTGCTCCCGGGCGGTCGCCTGCCGGTGAAGGCGGGCCTGGCCGCAGGCGACCAGGTCGTCGTCGCCGGCGTCGCCTTCCTGAACGAAGGCCAGGCCGTGGTGCGGCAGGAGCCGCAGACGCTGCTGCACGGAGCGCAACCATGAGGCTCACCGAATCGGCGCTCGGCGCCAGCCGGCTGACCTTCTTCGTGGCCGCGCTGGTGCTGGTGGCCGGCGTGCTGGCCTTCCTGAAGTTCCCGTCGCAGGAGGAGCCTTCCACCACCATCCGCGACGCGATGATCTTCGTCGCCAACCCCGGGTTGCCGGTCGAGCGCATGGAGCAGCTCGTCGCCCGGCCGCTGGAAGAGCGGCTGCGCCAGCTGCCCGAGTTGAAGCACGTGGCGAGCGTGGTGCGCACCGGCAATGTCATCGTGCAGGTGACGGCGCACGAGAGCGTGTCCGACCTGCCGGCGGTCTGGCAGAAGCTGCGCGCCAAGGTGGCCGAGGTGTCGCCGCAGTTTCCGGACGGCACGCTGCCGGCGGACATCAACGACGACTTCGGCCGCGTGGCGGTGGCCTCCATCGCCGTCACCGCGCCCGGCTTCGCGATGAGCGAGATGCGCCAGCCGCTCAAGCAGCTGCGCGACCGGCTGTACGAGCTGCCCGGCGTGCAGGGCGTCAGCTTCCACGGCCTGCAGGACGAACGCGTCTACATCGAGTTCGACCGCGCGCGCCTCGCCGGGCTGGGCCTCGGGGCACCGGCCGTGCTGCAGCAACTGCAGCAACAGAACGTCGTGCTCTCCGCCGGCCAGGCGGTGCTCGGCGGTTTGAACAGCGCGCTGGTGGCCTCGGGCGAGATCAGGTCGCTGGAGGCGCTGCGCAATGTCGTGCTGAGCGTGCCCGAACGCGGCGGCCACCACGACGCGACCCTGCGCCTGTCGGACATCGCCAGCATCCGCGTGCTGCCGGCCGATCCGCCGGAATCGTCCGCGGTCTACCAGGGCGAGCCGGCCGTGGTGCTGGGTGTATCGATGCGCGCGGGCCAGAACGTGCAGGCCTTCGGCCAGGCGCTGAAGGCGCGCGTGGCCGAACTGCAGCAACTGCTGCCGGCCGGCTTCACGCTCGAGTACGTGACCTTCCAGGCCGACGTGGTCGGGCGCGAGATGGGCAAGATGAACCGCGTGATGGGCGAGACCATCGTCATCGTGATGGCGGTGGTCGTGCTGTTCCTGGGCTGGCGCGCCGGGCTCGTGGTCGGCAGCATCGTGCCGCTGACCATCCTGGGCACGCTGGTGGCGATGCAGATGCTGTCGATCGAGCTGCACAACGTCTCGATGGCGGCCATCATCATCGCGCTGGGCCTGCTGGTGGACAACGGCATCGTGATCGCCGAAGACATCGAACGGCGCCTCGCGGCCGGCGAAGCCCGTCGCCAGGCCTGCATCGATGCGGGCCGCACGCTGGCCATCCCGCTGCTCACCTCGTCGCTGGTGATCATCTTCGCGTTCTCGCCGTTCTTCTTCGGCCACACCTCGATCAACGAGTACCTGCGACCGCTGGTGATCGTGCTCGCGCTGTCGCTGCTGGGCTCGTGGCTGTTCTGCCTGACGGTGACGCCGCTGCTGTGCTACCACTTCCTCCAGCCTTCGCACCACGCCGCACAGGGCGAGCCGGCCGCCGAGTCGCGTTTCTACCGCGGCTACCGGCGCGTCATCGGCCAGGTGCTCGACCACAAGGCGGTGTTCCTTGGCGCGATGGGGGTGATGTTCACGCTCGCGATGGCCATGCTGGCCAGCGTGCCCGCGGGCTTCCTGCCGCCGTCCGACCGGCCGCAGTACCAGATCGCCATCGAACTGCAGCCCGGCAGCGATTCGCGTGCCACGCTCTCCACCGTGCAGGCCATCAGCCGCTGGTTGGCCGACAGGAAGGCCAACCCCGAGGTGACGACCAGCATCGGCTACGTGGCCGACGGCGGGCCGCGCATCATCCTCGGACTGAACCCGCCGCTGCCGGCTTCGCACATCGGCTACTTCACCGTGGGCGTGAACGGCAAGGAGGCGCTCGACCCGATGATCGTGCGCACCCGTGCCTGGCTGGCACAGGCCCACCCGGAGCTGCGCGCCGATGTGAAGCGCTTCTCGCTGGGCGCGACCGACGCCGGCACCGTGGCCTACCGCATCGCCGGCCCGGACGAGCACGAGTTGCGCCGACTGGGCGAGCAGCTGCAGACCGCGCTGCGCGGCGTGCCCGGCGTGGTCGGCGTGCGCGACGACTGGGACGGCCGCGTGCCGCGCCTGGACGTGCAGATCGACCAGCGCAAGGCGCGGCGCCTGGGCATCACCAGTGAGGACGTGGCCACCTCGCTGGGTGCGCGCTTCAGCGGCCTGGCCGTCTCGGCGCTGCGCGACGGCGACACGCTGGTGCCGCTGGTCGTGCGCGGCTCCGAGGCCGAGCGCCAGCGGCCCGAGGAGGTGGTGAACAGCCTGGTCTACCCGGCCTCCGGTGCCGCGCCGGTGCCGTTGTCGGCGGTGGCGACGCTCACGGTCAACTCGGAGCCCTCGGTCATTCGCCGCCGCGACCTGTCGCGCACGCTGACCGTGCAGGGCCGCAGCGAAACGCAGACCGCGCAGCAGGTGGTGGACCGACTCGCGCCGACCGTGGCAGCGCTCGCGCTGCCGCCGGGCTACCGCATCGAGCTGGGTGCCGAGATCGAAGACGCGGCCGAGGCCAACGCCGCGCTCGGCGACTACCTGCCGCACGCCGTGGTGGCGATGCTGATCCTCTTCGTCTGGCAGTTCGGCTCGTTCCGCAAGCTGGCGCTGATCCTCGCCATCATCCCGTTCGCACTGATCGGCGTGGCCCCCGCGTTGAAACTCGCCGGCGAGCCGCTGGGCTTCATGGCCAACTTCGGCCTGCTCTCGCTGGCCGGCATCATCGTCAACAACGCCGTGCTGCTGCTCGAGCGCATCGAGGCCGAACTGCACGCCGGCCGCGCGATGCGCGAAGCGGTGGTGGCCTCGGCGGTGCAGCGGCTGCGGCCGATCGTCATGACCAAGCTGACCTGCGTCGCCGGCCTGGTCCCGCTGCTGCTGTTCGGCGGGCCGCTGTGGTCGGGCATGGCGGTCACCATCATCGGCGGCCTGGCACTGGGCACGCTGGTCACCCTCGGGCTGGTGCCGGTGCTGTACGAGCTGCTGTTCGGCGGGCGGCTCGCGCGCTGGCTGGCGCGCGCGGACGGCACCCCTGCTACATCCCCTTCGACCGCTTTCCCTGCTGATTCTTCTCCCTCTGCAACGACATGAATCCACGCCAGTTCGTCTCACCCCTTCTCGTGCTGGCCGTCTCGCTCACGCAAGCAGGTCCCGTCGCGGCCGCCGAACCACGCCTGGAAGGCGACATCGGCCTCGGCGCGATGCGTTCGCAGACCCAGACACGTGGCGTGCAGCCGAAGACCGAGGCCCTGCCGTACCTGAACTTCGAGTACGGCCCCGTCTTCGCCCGCGTCGACACCTTCGGCATCAAGGCATTTCCGCTGGGCTACGGCCATGTCGAGCTCGTCGGCCAGTACCGCGGCGATGGCTACGATTCGACGGTGCTGAGCCGGCGCCAGGATTCGCTGCCGCTGGGCCTGGGCACGCTGCAGATCACGCCGATCGGCGCGTTCGGGCTGCAGGTGTTGCACGACCTCGGCAAGTCTGGTGGGAACCTCGTGCAGGCGCGCTACCTGGCCGAGTTGCCGCTGGGGCGGGTCACCGTCTACCCGGAGCTGGGCGCCGAATACCAGTCCCGGGCCTACACGGGCTACTACCGCGGCACGAGGAGCGCCGATGCCGCAGCGCTGGGGCAGGCGTATCAACCGGGGTCCGCCTTGAACCCCTACGTCGGCGCCATGGTCGAGGCGCGGCTCGCGGACCGGTGGTATCTCGACGCCTACGTGCGGCGGACCTTTGCCGACGATTCGATCGCACGCAGCCCGCTGGTCGTCACAGCTCACGTGAGTTCGCTGCTGCTGGCCGTGAGCTACCGCTTCTGAGGCGGGGGGCTGACATATCGTCAGGGCGTGAACGGGAAGGTGGCCTCGAAACTTTTCAGCTCTTCAGCGAGCGTCCCGCGGCTGCGGAAATGCCGGCCGGCCTTCCCGTACCAATACTCGGCGTCTTCCAGGTCACCCTCCTGAACGTGCAGGATGCCGTGCAGCCAGGCCGCCAGGGGCGAGTCGTCCTGTTGAACGAGGTTGTGCGCCTCGGTCCATTGCCCGGCCTGCAGGTGAGCCAGGACCTGACGAAGATGGGCGGGGTTCATGGCACCAGCCGAGTTCACGGCGCACAGCCGTCGAGGCCGCAGACCAAGGGCGCGTCGCCCGTCGCTGCCGCCGTGGCACCACCCACCTGCTGCGTCAGCCAGCTGCGCCAGGCCTCCGGCTGGCCGAGGTAGGGGCCGATGTCCACGAGGGTGAAACGGGCCTCGCGCTCCAGCGCGAAGGTCGGGAAGCCCTGGCCACCGATGCGCCTCAGCAGCGCCCGGCTCTGTTCGATGTGTGCCTGCGTGGCAGCGCCCTGGAGGCGCTGGTACGCGATGCCGAAGGCCTCGACGTCCAGCCCGAGTGCCGCGGCCAGTTGCTCGAGCACGGCGGGGTCGGCGATGCGACGGCCTTCGACGTAGTGCGCCTGCAGCAGGCGCGACAGCATGTCCAATCCGGTGCCGGCCTGTTCGGCGGCGGCCAGCATCGCGGTGATGGGCGGCGCTGAATCCAGCACGGCGCCGGTGTCACGCAGCAGGCCGTCGAAGTAGGCCTGCCCGAACGGCTGACCACTGGCCTGCGCGATGCGATGGTCGTGGGTCATCACGAACTGTCGCAACTCGGGGGTGACCGCACGTCGTGCTGCGCCCGCCATCATGCCGCCGCCGTGCGCCTGCACGCGAAGCGTGTCGCGGGCCGCGCGGACCAGCGGCGCGGCGCCGTAGCACCAGCCGCACAGCGGATCGTGGATGTAGTGCAGGGTCGGATCGCTCATGGCGCACTCAGTACATCGGACGCTTGTTGACGGCGTCGGCGGGCACGGCCTGCATCACGTCCCAGTGCTCGGCGATCAGGCCCTTCTCGACGCGGAAGATGTCGACGATCACCATCTCCGGCGCGTCGCCCCTCTTCGGCGAGCGGGTCTGCACGAAGACGAGGTCGCCCTCGGCCGCCACCCGCAGGAACTCGATCCTGGATTTGGGCGCGTTGAGCAGCCCGATCTTCTCGACGAACTGCTTCACGGCCTCGGTGCCGTCGCCGATGTAGGGGTTGTGCTGGATGTAGTCCTTGGACCAATAGCGGTCAAGGACGGTCAGGTCGTGGTCACCGAACAGCCCTTGATAGGCCTTCAGCACCAGGGCCTTGTTCGCTGCGGCCTGGCCGTGGGCCTTCGGCGCGGCCTGGGTGCCGGGCTTCGCTTCGGCGGCCCGGGCAGCCGGCAGCATCGTCGCGGCGGCAAGCGCCAGCGCACACGTCGCTGCGGGCAGGAGGGCCAGGCCCAGGGTCTTGAAGGTCGTCATCGGATGCTCCAGCGAGTGCGGTTGTCGGTGGGCAGACTGTAGTGAGCCGGATGCGATGGATAAACGCCGCTTTGCTCAAAAGATTGTCAACTTGATCGAATCAATCCGTGGACGCATCACTGCGTTCAAGGCTTGAGTCACGCCCGCCTGGCTGCATCCGCCTCCATCGCCTTGACGACGAGATCGGCCACCGCCTCCGCCTCGT
Organism: Rhizobacter sp. P3_B12; assembly: GCF_056402895.1. Lineage (NCBI taxonomy): Bacteria > Pseudomonadati > Pseudomonadota > Betaproteobacteria > Burkholderiales > Sphaerotilaceae > Rhizobacter > Rhizobacter sp. P3_B12. The sequence continues at coordinate 11,281 of NZ_JBFUGN010000042.1, forward strand.
CGCCCGGCTTCTTGTGCAGACCCTGCACGGTTCCGCGTCGGTCCTGGATCGCTTCGTCCTGGCTGACCTTCAGCTTGCCTTCCAGTCGTTCGATCGGCAGCTCGATTCCGACGATGACGCCCATCAGCTTGTCGATGAACGAGCGGGGCGCGTCGCTCACGGACCACGGCGCCGACTGGCGAGCCTCGTGAGCGTCGGTGAGCCGGCTCAGCATGTCGAGCATCCATTCACGGTCCTCGATCGCGCGCGCAACGCCGTGGGCGTGCGCCACCACGTAGTTCCAGGTGGGCACGACCTGGCCGTGCTCCGTCTTGCCCGGGTACCAGCCCGGTGTGATGTAGGCCTGCGGCCCCTGGAACATCACGACCGAGGGCGTGGCAGCGTCCAGTTCGCGCCAGACCCCGTTGGCACGAGCGACATGCCCGATCAACGTGCCGTGCGGCCCGCGGCTGCGATCCAGGAGGAAGGGAACATGGTTCGCGATGAGACCCTCGCGGCCGTGGCACACCCAGGCACCCAGCGGGTGGGATGCGATCAACGAAAAGATCGCTTCGCGATCCGTGAGTTGGTGCGACGGGTTCACGTACATGGGGGTGCCTCAGATTCCAATGAGAGCGTATCGCACCCGGAAGATCGGGGCTCCCCAGAACTCACCGCCAACATTCGCGCCGCGCTTCGCGGTCCGTCGGAGCATCGGCCAGGCGCAGACCGGACAGGTTTCTGCGTCAGTATCGGGTGGTTCTCACTGCGCCAGCCTCTTGATCAACCGATACATGAACTCCCGCCCGTCGTACAGCCGCTGCACGCCGATGTGCTCGTTCAAGCCATGCACCCCCGTGTTGAGCGGGTCGGCGAACAGGCCCGACACGCCATACATCGGGATGCCCACTTCGCGAAAGTGACGGCTGTCGGTGGTGGACACGCCCATCGTCGGGATCACCGGCACGCCGGGCCACAGCTCGGCGCTCACTGCCTCAATGGGGCCGATCACGTCGGGCCGCAGCGGCGAAGCGGGCGCCGTCGCTTCGCCCTCGCGTGTCAGCGTCACCTTCAGCTTGGGGCCGGCGATCTCGGTGAGCTTGCGGGTGACGAAGCCCAGATCCTCGTCGGGCAACATCCGGCAGTTGACGCTGGCCTTGGCGCTCTGCGCCAGCGCGTTGGGTGCGTGGCCGGCGTTCAGCATCGTTCAGCCGCACCGGGAACTGGTACTGCCGCAGCCGCGTCAGCGCCTCCGCCAGGTCGTAGATGGTGTTGTCCACCGTCGGCCGCGCGCTGTGGCCACCGGGGCCGGTCGCCTCGAACTCGGCCTGCACGTAGGTCTTCTCGGCGATCTGCACGATGTGCGAGAGCGGTTTGCCGTCCTTCAGTTCGCCGCGCCCGCCCTCGTTGATGCCGAACTCCGCCTCCACCCATGCGCGCCGGTTCTTCAGCAGCCAGCTGGCCCCGTTGGCGGGGGTGTCGCCTTTCTCCTCGTCGGCCGTGAGCGCCAGGACGATGTCGCGGTTCGGCGCGAAGCCTTCCTTCTTCAACTGCCCCAGCACCGAGACGAAGATCGACGCCATCGCCTTGTCGTCGATGCTGCCGCGGGCGGTGAAGGTGCCGTCCTTCTCCTGCAGCTTGAAGGGGTCCGTCTTCCAGTCGCTGCGCTTGGCCTCGACCACGTCGATGTGGGCCAGCAGCAGCAGGGGCTTCTTCGCACCGCTGCCTTTGTAGCGCGCCACCAGGTTGCCCTTGCGCGGGAAGGGCGCGATCATCTCCACCTCGGCGGCCGTGAAGCCGGCGTCGAGCAGGCGCTTGTGCATGGCCTGCGCCGCCAGGGTGGTGTCGCCCTCCGAATCCGTGGTGTTGATCTCGACCAGCTCCTGGTAGATGGAGCGGAACAGCTGCTGCTGCGCCGTCAGGTCCGCCGCATTGGCCTGCGCGGCAAACAGCGCCAGCGCTGCGGCAAAGGGCAGGGCAGCTCGCTGCATCCGGGTGGCTTGTCCGTCCATCGGGTCCACTCCTTGTCGGTCACTGGATGCAGCCATCATGCCTTCATCGCCGCGACGAGCCAGTCCAGCTGGCCACGGACGCGCGCGGAGGTGAGGTGGTCGAGGTAGTCGCGCGAGCTCACGATCTGGCCGTCGCGCACCCGGATCACGAAGATGCCGGGAATCGAGAACGGCTCATCCGCGCCCTCCACGGTCCCCTGGTACTCGAACTCGGCGATGATGACTTCGGGGTCCTTCGTCTCGTGGACGACGATGTTGGTCGCCTTGCGGTTCAGCCGCGGGCTGGCATCGTTGGGCCGGAAGTGTTCGCGCAGCTCGTCCCGGGTGCGCAGGGCGGGGGCGCGAAGCGGGTGAAACGGGTGCACGACGTCGGTCTGCTCGGCATAAAGGTCGGGCAACTCATCCCAGCGGCCCTCCGCGACGCCGTTGACCAATGCGAGGAACACTTCTTTCGGGGTGAGGGGCGGGGGCATTCGATTCTCCGTTTTGTTCACCATGATGTCGAAAGACGGGCCGGAACGCCGACCCATGAGCTGCAGCGGCTCGGCGGCTGGAAGACTGGCACGATATGGTCGAGCGGTATGCGCACGCAGCGCCAGAAGCATTGCAGGGCGCGGCCCTGCGACTGGATGCGTTCTTTGGCTGCGCTGCGGCTGCGCCGGAAGATCGGGACTCCTGGCAAACAGCGCCAAGACCTTGATCGCATTGGTAGGCCGTGTTGGACTTGAACCAACGACCAAAGGATTATGAGACGGTTACCGCTCCCTTTCGATACCCGGCCATGGGGCACGCGCACTATGAGGGAGGGAGCGGCGGGGCGTGTTGGATCTCTGACAGGCGACTGGCGTAGCTACGCAGTGGCTACGTCACCAGGTCCGTGCGCGACGCCTTGGTTCGTAGTTCTGCCGCCGCGCGTAACTTGTTGATTCATAAGGTTCGGCTCTTGGAAGAGAGTCGCACCATTGCCCTGGTGTGCGTTGCCTCGCACCAGCCAGTCCCCCAAAAATCCCCCACATCTCCGGCCGCTATGCGGCGGTTGCCGTCGTTCGCCTCGCGCTATCGACCGGCTGCTTGCTGCCTCAAAGCGGTCGCTGCAGCGTTCGGGAGTCAGCTGAACGACCGTTCAAGCGACGTGCCACTCGAGGGCGCTAGTCGACGCGCCGTGCCGCCAGTGAATCAGAGGACGTTGAACGTCCGCTGCGCGCGTGCGCGAACTGGAGCTATCGACCCACTGCTGACATTCAGGTCGCCGATCTCGAGGGCAAACAGCGGTCGCTCATCGTTTGACATGAGCTGCATGACCCATGCTTGCCGGGCACCGATCACATCGACACGGCCTCATGCGCTCATGAGCGCTGAGCATCGGCTCCAGTCGCCTCCTCGGTCCCGCTGGGCACAAAGCTCGCGCCGTGGGCGCTGAGGTACTCGCGAATGAGGCGGCGAACCACCTGGGATGGGGTGACGTCCTGCTTCGCGCACAGGGCTTCGAAAGCCTTCTTCTTTGCCGGATCGATCAAGACCGTTAGGCGGGCAGTTTTTTGCTCCATACATGCTCCATATGTTAATCAAATTATAATTGCAATCGTATGTGAAGCAAATTAGATTGGAGCGCCCTGAAATCAGCGACGCGTTGCAGGTCACACCGCCTCGTCAGCCAGGGCAACCCGATCCTTCCGTTCTTGACGGGCCATTGGCCCGCTCCTTCTCGACCATGGCACTCCACTTCCTGCTGCGCTTGACCGGAAACCATCGCACCCGAGCGGCCGATCGCCAGCTCGGCGGGATCCTGGCGTTCGTCGCCGGGGCCATCAATGCAGGGGGATTCTTGGCAGTGCAGCGCTACACCTCGCACATGACGGGCATTGTTTCCGGCGTCGCAGACGACTTGGCCACAGGTGGATTTGCGCTGGCACTGGTCGGCGCGGTGTCGCTGATGGCCTTCGTGTCCGGTGCCGCATGCACCGCCCTGCTGATCAACTGGGCGCGTCGACGTCAGATGGACAGCAAGTACGCCTTGGCCTTGCTGTTGGAAGCTGGACTCTTGTTGTTGTTCGGCCTGGTGGGCGCCAATCTCCAGTCGCTCGGGCACTTGCTCGTGCCAACCGCGGTGCTGCTCCTGTGCTTCATCATGGGCCTGCAGAACGCCATCGTCACCAAGCTTTCCCAGGCGGAGATTCGGACCACCCATATGACCGGTGTGGTGACCGACCTGGGCATCGAATTGGGACGGCTGATCTACTGGAACCGCATCAACACGGCCAACGAGATCCATTTCGTCCGGGCCAACCGCGACAAGCTGTTCATCCACGCGCTCGTACTGGGCTTGTTCTTTGTCGGCGGCTTGGTGGGTGCCGTGGCCTTCAAGCATTTCGGCTTTTCTGCCACGCTTCCTCTTGCGTTGCTGCTGGTCATCATGGCGTCGCCGCCCTTGATCGTCGACATCCAGCGGGCTTAGGTCAGGGGCCAATTCTTCGAACCGGCATGACCCCATCCCCAGGCGCACACATGCCGCTCTTCCGTATCCCAGCATGCGCCCCCAGGCGCTCAGAAAATGCCTGACTCCGCTGACAGCAACCAATACGTCAAGCCCTTCGTCTACGAAACGTTGACCTCAAAGGCCTTGCACTTCACCATCTCCGAAATCCAGAGCCGCATGCAGACCTTGCGCCCGAATGCACTGGATCTCGCATACACGCGCACGATGATGGGCTTCCTGCTGTTCAACCACGAGCCCGCCACCCTGGCCATGATCGGGCTAGGAGGCGGCTCGATGGCAAAGTTCTGCCACCGCTATCTGCCCACTACCCGCATCAAGGTGATCGAGATCAATCCGCATGTGATTGCCTTGCGCGATGAATTCCAGGTGCCACGCGATGACGAACGCTTCAAGGTGCGCCGCGGCGACGGTGCGGAATTCGTTCGCTCTGCACCGTATCGGCTGGACGTCTTGCTGGTGGACGGTTTCGATTACGAGGGCCAGCCACCGGCGCTGTGCTCTCAGCGCTTCTACGACGATTGCTACGACGCACTGCAACCCGACGGCCTGATGGTGGTC
>NZ_JBFUGN010000043.1:0-16228 GCF_056402895.1 Rhizobacter sp. P3_B12
GGCTGGGGGCACCGCGAGGGGCGCGGCTCGCGACGATCCCGGGCCGCGTGCCGGCGCTCGGCGAGTGGCCGGCGGGGTGCCCGTTCGCGGACCGCTGCGGGTGGGTGATCGACGCGTGCCGAGGCGGGATGCCCGCGCCGGTCGACGCCGGCCCGGATCACACCGCGCGCTGCATCCGCATCGGCGCCGTCAGCGATACCCCATCGACTGCGGCAGCCACAGCACGATCTGCGGGAACAGCGTCATCGCCAGCAGCAGCAGCAAGAGCATCACGATGAACAGCCAGCCCTCGCGCAGCATGTCGCGGATCGGAATCCCGGTCAGCGCGTTCGTCACGAACAGCAGCATCCCGAACGGCGGGTGGATCAGCCCGATCATCATGTTCAGCACGATCACCACGCCGAAGTGCACCAGGTCGATGCCCAGCGCCTTCACCATCGGCAGCAGGATCGGCACGAACACCAGCAGCAGCACCGAGATGTCCATGAAGCAGCCGAGCACCAGGAACAGCAGGTTCACCAGCAGCAGGAACGAGGTGCGCCCGAGATCGAAGCCCGCCATCCATGCTGCGAGCGACTGCGGCACGCCCTCGGCGGTGAACGCGTAGTTCATCATGAACGCGCCGGCCAGGATCATCGTGATCACCGCGCTGGACCGCGTCGACTCCATCACCACGCCCCACAGCGTGCGCCAGCTGAGCGCGCGGTAGACCACGCCGGCCAGCACCAGCGCATGCAGCGCCGCCACCGCGGCCGCCTCGGTGGGCGTGAAGATGCCGGTGTAGATGCCCGTCAGCAGCAGCACCGGCAGCGACAGCGGCAGCGCGCCGCGCGCCAGGATGGCCGGCCACTCGCGCAGCGGCACCTTGTCCTCGCGCGGCATGTTGCGTCGCGTCGCGATGACCTGCACCACGCCCATCATCAGCAGCGCCATCAGCACGCCCGGCACCACGCCGCCGAGGAACAGCGCGCCCACCGAGCTGCCCGACACCAGCGCATAGATCACCATCGGGATCGACGGCGGGATGATCGGCCCGAGCGTCGCGCTCGCCACCACCACCGCACCGGCGAAACCGGGCGTGTACTCCGGCTTCTTCAGCATCTGGCGGATCGTCACCAGCCCCGGCCCGGCGGCATCGGCGATCGCGCTGCCGCTCATGCCCGAGAACACCACGCTGACCAGGATGTCGACCTGCGCCAGCCCGCCGCGCAGCCGCCCGACCAGGATGCGGCAGAAGTCGAAGATGCGCTCGCTGATGGTGCCGGCGTTCATCAGGTTGGCCGCGAAGATGAACAGCGGCACCGCCAGCAGCACGTAGCTGTTGTACAGGCCGTTCAGCACCTGCTCGGCCGCCAGCCCGACATCCTGCCCCTTGACGATCAGGTAGGCGATGCCGCTGCCGATCATCGAGAAGCCGATCGGCGCACGCAGCACGAAGCCCGCGACCAGCACGCCGATCAAGGCCCAGAGTGCCGCGCTCATGCCTTCACCTCGCCGCTCAACTCCTGATCGAGCCCGCGCGCGATGCGCCACAGCGTCAACGCGCTGCGCACCACCACCCCGGCCAGCATCAGCGCGAACGGCAGGAACACCGCCATGAACGGCAGCCCGAGCACCGGCGTGCCCTCGCGCGCCATGAACCGGATGTAGTCCCAGCTGGCAGGCAGCGCCCACAGCGCGAGGCCGCCGAACAGCAGCGCCGCGAGGCCGCGGAACACCCGCCGGATGCCCGCTGGCATCGCGTTGTAGACCAGGTCGAAGGCCACGTGCTCGCGCTGCGGCACGACGAACGCGGTCGACCACAGGATCACCCAGACGTACAGCACCACCGCCAGCTCGTCGGTCCACGGCAGCGGCCGGTCGAAGCCGAAGCGCGCGACGATCTGCACCAGGAACACGAGGAACAGCAACACGAAGAGACCGCCGCCGACCGCCTCGGCGCCACGTTTCAGCCAGTTGCGCATCAGGCGACCCCGTTGATGCGCTCGAGCATCCCCTTCGGCCACGCCTTCGCCTGCTCGGACGCGGCATAGGCCTGCTGCACCGCGCGGCGGAAGGCCGCGACGTCGGGCGTCGTCACCTGCAGGCCCTGCTGCCTGAAGAAGTCGACCAGCTGCGCTTCTTCCTTGATGCGGTTGTCGTTGTTCCAGCGCGCCGCGGCCTGCGCCGCCGCCTTCAGCTTCTGGCGCTGCGCCGGGCTCGCCGTGTTCCAGGTCTTGTTGGCGACCGCGATGAACAGGCCGTCGACCAGGTGGCCGGTGAGCACCAGCTGCTTGGTCACCTCGTAGAACTTGGCGGCGCGCACGGTGGGCAGCGGGTTGTCCTGGCCGTCGATGGTGCCGGTCTTCAGGCCCAGGTAGACCTCGCCGAAGGCCAGCGGCGTCGGCGTGGCCCCCAGCGCCTCGCCGAGGAACAGCCAGTCCTTCGAGCCCGGCATGCGCAGCTTCACGCCCTTCAGGTCGGCCGGCACCACCACCTTGCGCGTGTCGCGCAGGTTGAGCTGGCGCGTGCCGAGGTAGGCCGTGGCGAGCACGGTCACGTCGAGCTTGTCGGAGACGCGCTGGAACACCTCGTCGCCGATCGGCCCGTTGAACACCTTCTGCTGATGCTGCGGGTCGCGCAGCATGTAGCCGGCGGTGAAGATCGAGAACTCGGGCAGCAGCTTCGCGATGTCGAAGGCCGAGATCGACGCCAGCTCCAGGTTGCCGCGCGCCATTGCCGCCGGCTCGGCGCCCTGCTTGAACAGCGCCGCGTTCAGGTTGACCTGCACCTCGAACTCGCCGGGGGCCGACTGGTCGAGCGCATCCTTGAAGACCGTCCACATCTTCGCGTGCCAGTCGTCCGGCACCGCGGGGGTCGAGATGCGCAACATCGTCTTGCCGGCCGCGTGCGCCCACGGCGCAGACACGCCGGACAACCCCGCGCCGGACAACACCAGGCCGGCCGCCAGGCGGCGGCGCCGTGAATCAACAGTCATGCAGTCTCCAGGTTCCTTGTTCGTGTCAATCGACGTCCAGGTCCAGCGCGATCGGCTTCAGCGCGTGCTGCAGCGTGTGCATCTGGTCCAGCGTCAGCGCCACCTGCGGCGCGCGCACCCGCAACCAGCCGGGTTCGCCGCTCAGGGCCGACATGATGCCCTTCAAAGCGGGTGTCAGCGCGTAAGGGCCGAGCATCGCCAGCAGCAGCCGCACGCGCGACACGTCGTGCGGGGTGTTCGGCGCATCGGGCCGGCCGGCCAGCCGCTGCACCACGTGCGGCATGAAGTTGGCCAGCCCGCTGATGGCGCCGGTGCTGCCGCGGCGTGCCAGCTCGGGCAGGTCGGGCTCATGGCCGGCGGTCACCATCAGCGTCTCGTTGAACGCATCGGCCAGCGCCAGCGTGTGCGCGGTGTCACCGCTGCTGTCCTTGATGCCGACGATGGTCTGCGGGTAGAGCCGCTTCAGCGTCTCGACGACCTTGCGCGACAGCCCGACGCCGCTGACCTGGGGGATGTGGTACAGGTACAGCCGCAGCCGGTCGTCGGCCGCGCCGTCGATCACCTGGCGGTAGCTGTCGATCACGCCCTGGTCCGTCACCTGGTGGGCGCCGCCCTTCAGGAAGAACGGCGGCATCATCAGGCAGCCGTGCGCGCCGATCCCGAGCGCATGGCGCGTCAGCGCCAGCGTGTCGGGCAGCGCGGCGCAGCTGGTCGACACCAGGATCTGCGGCCCCGGCACCCCTTCGCCGACCAGCGCGTCGACCGCGTCGCGGCGCTCGGCGACCGAGAACGCCGGCCCCTCGCCGGTGGTGCCGAACGGCACGACGCCGCCGCAGCCCTTGGCGTGGATCAGCGAGCGGGCGTGCAGCCCGAAGCGGTGCAGGTCGATGCCGAGGTCCGGCTTGAGCGGCGTCAGCAGGGCCGGCCAGATGCCGTGGAACGAGGCGGTTGCGGCAGGAATGGTCATGGTCTTCTCCCGTGGGTGGGAGCGATGACGGCGCGGCTCCCCTCGCGCCAGACCCGATGGAAAACGTCAGTCGGTGGACACCACCCCCTTGCGCAGGATCAGGTTGCCGTACTTGCGCTGCTCGCCGCTGCGCAGGATCAGGAAGGCGCGCTGCGCCTGCTCGTAGAACGCGAAGCGCTCCAGCGTGGCCGGCTCGCGCTCGCCGGCGCCGTGCAGCAGCTTGCGGAATTCGGCCACCGGCGGTGGCACGGCGCGGGTGTCGCCCACCACCTGCATCGTCCAGGCGCATTGCGGCACGAAGGTGTCGAGCGGGAACAGCGGCAGCAGCGCCGCCAGCACGGCCGGCGCATCGGCACCGGCGATCTGCACCAGCCGCGCGCCGGACCGGTGGGCCACCTGGGCGGCGGGGAAATTCGCGTCCACAATCGCCAGGTCGTCGCCGTGGCCCATGCTGGCCAGCGCGTGCAGCGCGTCGGGCGTGAGCAGCGGCGATATCGTCTTGAGCATCGGGATGTCCTTCGCGTCTTCGTGGGACAGCGCGGATTCTCATCGTAAGCGCCTGCCCCGAAAGCTTCAGCGGGACAAACCCTTCTGCCCTGTCAACGCCGCCACCCCTGTCAACCCTGTCGAGAGCCTCCATGACCCTCCACTTTCCGCCCCTGCCGATGTCCGTCGCCGAATCACTGCCCCACGACGCCCGGCGCGCCACGCTGGTCGGCCGCCTGTGGGTGCCCGGCGGCGGGCCGACGCTGGTCACGCTGACCGGCGACGACCTGCACGATCTGTCGACCGTCGCCGCCACCAGCAGCCAGCTGCTGGAACTCGACGACCCGGTGTTCTCGGTGCAATCGGCGCTGCGCACCGGGCAGGCGCCGCGCATCGCGTCGTACGAGGCGGCGCTCGCCAACAGCGACGAATCGCTGCGCGACGGCACCCAGGCCTGGCTGATGGCGCCGTGCGACCTGCAGCCGGTGAAGGCGAGCGGCGTCACCTTCATCGCGAGCCTGCTGGAGCGGGTGATCGAGGAGCAGGCGCGCGGCGATGCCTCGCGCGCCGACAAGATCCGCCGCTCGCTGACCGGCATCCTCGGCGACAACCTGGCCGGCATCGTCCCCGGCTCGCCGCAGGCGGCCCAGGTCAAGGAGGTGCTGATCGCGCAGGGCGCCTGGTCGCAGTACCTGGAGGTGGGCATCGGGCCGGACGCCGAGGTGTTCACGAAGGCGCCGCCGATGGCCGCAGTGGGGACCGGCGCCGATGTCGGGCTGCACCCCGGCTCGTCGTGGAACAACCCGGAGCCCGAGGTGGTGCTCGCGATCGACAGCCGCGGCCGGGTGCGCGGCGCGACGCTCGGCAACGACGTGAACCTGCGCGATTTCGAGGGCCGCAGCGCGCTGCTGCTGGGCAAGGCCAAGGACAACAACGCCTCGTGCGCGATGGCGCCGTTCATCCGGCTGTTCGACGCGCATTTCACGATCGATGACCTGCGCCGCTGCGAGATCGCGCTGCACGTGGCGGGGCCGGACGGTTTCCGCGTCGAGGGCCGCGACACGCTCGCGAAGATCAGCCGCGATCCGCTCGACCTGGCGGCGCAGGCGATCGGCCCGCACCACCAGTACCCGGACGGGCTGATGCTGTTCCTCGGCACCATGCTCGCGCCGACGCAGGACCGGCTGGGCCCGGGCCAGGGCTTCACGCACGTGGTGGGCGACGTGGTCACGGTCTCGTCGCCGGCGTTCGGGGCGCTGGTGAACCGGGTGCGCCGCTGCGACGAGATCGCGCCGTGGCGCTTCGGGCTGACCGCGCTGATGCGCAGCCTCGCGGCGCGCCAGCTGCTGACGTGAACGCGCCGGCCGGCGAGGCGCCGCTGCTCGCGCTGGAGCAGRTGACGCGGCGCTACACGCTGCCGCGCGAGCGACTGCTGCAGCCGGCGCCGGTGGTCGACGCGCTGCGCGGCGTGAGCCTGGCGCTGCGGGCCGGGCACAACCTCGGGATCGTCGGCGAATCGGGCTCGGGCAAGTCGACGCTGGCGCGCATCGCGATGGCGCTCGAGCCGCCGAGCAGCGGCCGGGTGCTGTTCGACGGGCGCGACCTGAATGCGCTGGCGCCGGCCGGGTTGCGCGCGGCGCGCCGCGATTTCCAGATGGTGTTCCAGGATCCCTACGGGTCGCTCGATCCGCGGCAGCGTGTCGGGCGCATCGTCGCCGAGCCGCTGCCCGACGGCGATCCGGAGGCGGCGGGGCGGGTGGCCGAGGCGCTGGAGGCGGTCGGGTTGCGCGCGTCGGATGCCGCGCGGCATCCGCACGAGTTCTCCGGCGGCCAGCGCCAGCGCATCGCGATCGCGCGAGCGCTGGTGACGCGGCCGAAGCTGATCGTCGCCGACGAGCCGGTGAGCGCGCTCGATGTCTCGGTGCAGGCGCAGGTGCTGAACCTGATGACCGACCTGCAGCAGCGCTTCGGCATGACCTACCTGCTGATCAGCCACGACCTCGCGGTGGTCGATCACCTGTGTGGGGAGGTGTTGGTGATGCGGGGCGGCGAGGTCGTCGAGCGCGGCGCGTCGGACAAGGTGTTTCGGTCACCGCAGCATGCCTACACGCGCGCACTTGTCTCGGCTGCGAGTACCCCGTAGCCCGGATGCCAATCCGGGGTTCGTGACGCCCATCCCGGATTGGCATCCGGGCTACCATCTTCCGATGAACGCCGCCCTCAAGACCACCGCCACGCTGCTGCTGTGCGCCGCGACGCTCGCTGCCGCCCAGTCCCGCAAGGACAGCGCCGTCATCGGCATCACGCTGGAGCCGCCCGGCCTCGACCCGACCACTTCGGCGGCCGCGTCGATCGGCGAGATCGTCCACTACAACGTGCTCGAGGGGCTGACCAGGATCAACGTCGACGGCAGCGTGACGCCGCTGCTGGCCGACAGCTGGAGCATCGACCCCGACGGCCGGCTCTACACCTTCAAGCTGAAGAAGGGCGTCAAGTTCCACGACGGCGAGGCCTTCGACGCGTCCGACGTCAAGTTCAGCTTCGAGCGCGCCCGCGCCGAGGGCAGCACCAACAAGGCGAAGAAGACGGTGTTCGACAACATCACCCGCATCGAGACGCCCGATGCGCAGACCGTGGTGCTGGTGCTCGCCAAGGCCGACGGCAACCTGCTGTTCCGCCTCGGCGAGAACACCGCGGTGATCCTCGACCCGAAGAGCGCCGCCACCACCGCGACCCGGCCGGTCGGCACCGGCCCGTTCCGCTTCGAGAGCTGGTCGCGCGGCGCCGCCGTGGTGCTGTCGCGCTGGGACAGTTACCGCAACGCGGCGGCGATCAAGCTGAAGAAGGTGAGCTTTCGCATCATCAACGACCCGGCCGCGCAATCGGCCGCGCTGCTGGCCGGCGACGTCGATGCGTTCCCACGCTTCCAGGCCGCGCAAAGCCTGGTGCAGTTCCAGAACGACCCGCGCTTCACGGTCGCGATCGGCGGCACCGAGGGCAAGACGCTCGTCGCGATCAACAACAAGCGCAAGCCCTTCGACGACGTGCGCGTGCGCCGCGCGATCGCGATGGCGATCGACCGCAAGGCGGTGATCGCCGGCGCGATGGAAGGCCAGGGCGCGCCGATCGGCAGCCACATGGTGCCGAGCGACGCAGGCTACATCGACCTGACCGGCGTGAACCCGTACAACCCCGAGAAGGCCCGCGCGCTGCTGAAGGAGGCCGGCGTCGCGACGCCGCTGAACGTGACGCTCTCGCTGCCGCCGCCGCAGTACGCGCGCAAGGGCGGCGAGATCATCGCGGCGCAGCTCGCGAAGGTGGGCATCGTCGCGAAGATCGACAACGTCGAATGGGCGCAGTGGCTGGCCGGCCCGTTCAAGGGCAGCTTCGACCTGACCATCATCAGCCACGTCGAGCCGCTCGACTTCGCGGTGTACGCCGATCCGTCGTACTACTTCGGCTACGACGGCAAGGCCTACGCCGAGATCGTCGCGAAGTACGACGCCAGCATCAACGCGAAGGAGCGGCTGAAGCTGATCGGCGATGCGCAGCGCCGGCTGGCCGACGACGCGGTCAACGCCTGGCTGTTCCAGCTGCCGCAGTTCATGGTCGCCAACAAGCGGCTGAAGGGGCTGTGGAGCAGCTCGCCGGTGTTCGCGAACGACATGGGCGCGGTGAGCTGGCAATGAACGCGCTGGCGCAGCTGTCGGCCGTGGAGCTGCTGGCGGCCTACGCGGCGCGCACGCTGTCGCCGGTGGAAGTGACGCGCGCGGTGCTCGCGAACATCGCGGCCTGGGAGCCGCGGCTGTGCGCCACCTACGCGCTGGATGCGGCCGCCGCGCTCGCGCAGGCCGAGGCCTCGCAGGCGCGCTGGCTCGCGAACGCGCCGCTCGGTGCGCTCGACGGCGTGCCGGCGATGATCAAGGAGAACATCGCGACGCGCGGCACGCCGGTGCCACTGGGCACCGCCGCCACCGAGCTGGTGCCGGCCGCGGCCGATGCGCCGCCGGCCGCGCGGCTGCGCGAAGCCGGCGCGGTGATCCTCGGCAAGACGACGATGCCCGACTACGGGATGCTGTCGTCCGGCCTGTCGAGCTTCCACCCGCTGGCCCGCAACCCGTGGGATTTGCGCCGCAACCCGGGCGGCAGCAGCGCCGGCGCCGCCGCGGGGGCGGCCGCGGGCTACGGGCCGCTGCACGTCGRCACCGACATCGGCGGCTCGGTGCGGCTGCCGGCCGGCTGGTGCGGCATCTTCACGCTGAAGCCGAGCCTCGGCCGCATCCCGATCCAGCCGCCATACGCCGGCCGCGTGGCCGGGCCGATGACGCGCACGGTCGCCGATGCGGCGCTGATGATGGGTGTGCTGTCGCGCCCCGACCCGGGCATGCGCGACACGATGAGCCTGCCCTGGCAGGACATCGCCTGGGCGCAGCTCGAGCGCCCGCTGCGCGGATTGAAGCTCGGCCTGCTGATGGACGCCGGCTGGGGCCTGCCGGTCGAGCCGGAGGTGCGGGCGGCGGTCGAGGCGGCGGCGCGCGCATTCGAAGGCGCGGGCGCGATCGTCGAGCCGGTCGCACCGTTCATGACGCGCGAGATGATCGACGGCATGGACCGTTTCTGGCGCTGCCGCGCCTGGATGGACATCGCGGCGCTGCCCGAGGCGCGGCGCGCGAAGGTGCTGCCGTTCATCGTCGACTGGGCGCGCGGTGGCGCCGACCTGGGCGGCGCACAGGTGTTCCACGGCTACAGCCAGATGGGCGCGATGCGCGAGGCGGCTGTCGCGGCCTGCCGGCCGTTCGACGCGCTGCTGTCGCCGACCGCGCCGATCCCGGCCTTCGCCGCCGAGCTGCCGTGCCCGACCAATGACCCGGCACGGCCGTTCGAGCACATCGCGTTCACGCTGCCGTACAACATGAGCGAGCAGCCGGCCGCGAGCATCAACTGCGGCTACACGAGCGACGGGCTGCCGATCGGGCTGCAGATCATCGGCGCGCGGCACGACGACCTGGGCGTGCTGCAACTCGCGCGGGCGTGGGAGCAGATGCGACCGGCGCAGCGGGCGTGGCCGCAGCTGCCGTGACGCCGGCTTGAATGTCGATGCAAATAAAGCGACAAACGACGCCTTCAATGCATCAATCCTTGCCAGTCATCTTGTTCCATGAATGGTCTTTCGCGAATGCCAGATCGATGCAGGCTCGCTGAAAGCCGTTCGAAAACCCAGCCAACACCTGACCCGCGACCAGCCAGATCAAGACGGCCGCCGATGTAGCAATGCGTGCCGCGGCATTCAGTGCCTCTGAACGAATCCACACTCGCAGCATCTCGACTTCATCTTCGTCGCGCATAGCGGCTTCGGGAATCGGACGTTCATTCATCGCGGCACTCGCTTTTCTCCGGGCTATCGGAGAATAGATCCAACTGCTATCCGGCCACTATCGATTGCGCTTGCGGCGTCCTCCCCGAGATAGCTACCGCTTGCCGGGTCACGGTGAAGATTTTTCCTCACAAAAGCCATTACACCCTTCGCCCAATCGCAAAAGGCTTGATCCTTTTGCACAAATACATTATCAATGAGAATTCGATCTTCATAATAGAGCCGCCCGGGCCGCACGACTCTTCCATCGTAAAACGGACGCCAAAACTCGATGAGGTGCGACTCGCGAATGTTGACATGCACCTTAACTGGACTCTCTGATTCAATGAAGATGCGAGCAGGCAATTGTATGGGCGCCAAATAGCACACGAGCGACTTCTCTCCCGCAGATGAGATTGGGATTGGCAATTGGTCTAACGTGCTGAGTGAGCTGAAATCCCCATTTGCGCCATCTGATAAAAGAGCGACGCCCCCCCTACTCCTTAGAGACTTTTCCAAATCCCGGAGATCAAGATCTGTCGTCAAAATTTCAAGTTGCTTTCCCATAGCCTGTTCTCAACGGTCATAGGGTCGGAATGATACGTTCGTGCCGGGCGATGCTTTACTGACATCTTGCATTGCACGCCGCTCACGAGCCACCGGATTTCCGGCCTGTGTTTCTTTGCCAACTTGCACACCTTCAACTATCTCGCCAGTCCTCTTGTCTCTTGCAGCCACGTCGAGATATCGATTCTCCTTGTCTCCACCCGGGGTCCGAACGCGAACCTCTGTTTGCACTTCAATGTTGGGATCATTCGCATACTTGTTGCGCAGTTCCTGTTCGGCCTTTTCGACTTCGGCCTGATGTTCAGGACTTCCCTTCCGCCCATTCGGATTTGGAGGGTGCTTTTCTGCCTCCGTCGACAACCCATCAGCAGCCTGCTCCTCGGAGTCGCCCACGGACAGCACTGCATTGACCATTTTCCACAGCACGGATCCGTTCTCGGCCTCCTTGTGGACGTACTCGCGAATCCCGCCGACCACTCTCGTGGTCTTAGCAGCCCCCGCATTCAGGCCCTGCTGGAACGACTTCTGAACTGGCGTGCCGGGGGCGGCCATCAGCACGAAGGTCGGCGGCCCCGGTCTGAAGAGTCCCCCCAGGCATGAAGATGAGCAGGTCAGATTCGGCGCAGGCAGCGTGGGCACGCCCGTGCCGGTGATCTTCACCTCCTCCATCACGAAGAGTTCGGGATCCCAGGTCTTGCTCGGCGTCAGCTCATTCGGATTCCAGCCGCTCGGGTCCGTGCTACTCAGCGGCCGGTTCTCGACATAGCTGTAGCGGTTGTAGCTCTGCAGTTCRTAGGGCTTCGTYACRKCCCGGTCYGCGGACAGGAASCGMCCGAGGGCYGCGTCGTACAGCCGCCCGTTCATGTGCGTGAGSCCGATGTCGTCGAGCTGCTCGTGGCCGGTGAAGCCGCGGTCGGTGCCGCTGTTGACGGCGGGGCTCCAGTCGATCACCAAGGCACCTGTGGCGTCGTAGTTGCCGTTGGCGAAGCGCCGCTTGCCGAATGGGTCGTACGCGTCGCGGGCGGTCAGGTTGCCGTTGTGGTCGGTCGTTGCCGCGATGCTGCCCAGGTGGTCCTTGTGCCAGTACTCCAGCTTCAACGCGCTCAGGTTCGACTGCACAGCTGGCGCGGTCTGTGTGGCRCCGAGTGCCGGCAGCGCTCCGGTGGTGACCAACACCCCGAGGCTCTGGCCGCCTGAGCTCAGGTAGTGCCGGTGGTTGGTGACCGCAGGGTCCGCGGCACTCGGGCTGGTCGGCGCATTGACCTCGCTCTCGAAGGCCAGGCCGCCGGTGTTGTCCGGGTGCAGGTACCACGTGGTCCGCGTTCCAGCGTTGGTGCCGCTCGGGATCGTTCGCACCTCGCGGATGCGCGCGTGGTCCTCGTCGTAGTTCCACACGTAGCTCGGACCGCCTGGGGGCCCTTGCACGCCCGCTTGGCTGTCCGGCAGGTTGAAGCCCGTGTACGCAATTCCGCGGTACTTGCCCGCCGTAGCGTTCGCGATGTTCCCGTTCGCGTCGAAGCCGTAGCCGTTGGCTGCTGCGCCTTCGATGCTCTGCACTGCATGCGGCCGCACCGCGTTCGCCCCCTGTGCGCCGTAGCTGTACAGCCCCACATCGCTYTTGTAGAGGATGCTGCCCAGCGCGTTGTATTGCAGGCTCACCGTGCGAACCAGGCCGCTGATCGCAGGAGCTGCCACCGTGTAGCGCTGCAGCCGGCCGAGCGCGTCGTGCTCGAAGTTCTCGGTCACCGCGCCGGTGGCGCCATCCCCATTCGCATCGTTGCGGTTCGTCAGCCGGCCCAGGCTGTCCCACACGTAGCCGTGGTTCAGCACGTCGGTCCCATTGRCCTTGCCCGTCGTCAGGCTGCTGGCGCGGCCTGTCGCCGCTTCATAGCCAGACTTGCTCGTCACCGCATTGCTGTAGCGCTGCTGCTCCAATTGGTCCCACGCGTTGCAAGCTTGTGCTTGCCACAGCACCGTGCCGGCCGGCAGCGTCGTGCCTGGGCCCGGCGTGCCGCCCGGTGTCGCCGGCAGTGGGTTCACCGTCACCGAGGTGGCCAGCGACACCGTGTCGAGGAACCCCTTGGGCGTGTAGCCGTRGTTCACCGTCAGCCCGSTCGGCCAGGTCTGCGTCGCTTGCCGGCCGTTGGCGTCATAGCTCAGCGCACTCGCAAAGCTCGGCCCGTTGGCGATGCTCGTGCGGGTGTTGATCAGCCTACCCAGGCTGTCGTACACCCACTGCCGRCTGAGGTCYGTGTTGGCAGTCGTYGCGCACAGCTTGCCGATGCCCATCGCGCAGCTGTCGTARGTCCASGTGCTSYGGTACTCCGGCTCGAYGCGCAGCGTCATYCGSCCGAGYWCGTCGTASKYCATCGTCGTCGAGCCGCCGCGCTGCTTCTGCAACGGGTTCTGCTGCCACACCACCTGGCCCAGTGCGTCGTGGMGGTACTCGATCACCCCGGCGTCCGGGTCGGTCAGCTTCAGCTTGTTGCCGCGCACGTCGTAGGCGATCTGCACGGTGTTCTGCAGCGCGTCCTTCGTCGCCACCAGGTTGCCGAACGCGTCGTGCTGGTGGACGAGTTGGGCGCCCTGTGCATCGGTGATGCGGATCGGGTGGCCCTCCACATTGCGTTCCTCGCGCCGTGTGTGGCCCTGGTCGTCGGTGGTGGTGGTCACCAGCGCGCCGTAGGCCACGCTGGACACCCGCGCCCGGCTAGCGCCGTGGCTGCCGAAGCTCACGCCCGGCTGGCTGCCGTGGCTGTCGGCGGTGTAGACCCGGACCGGGCGGCCCAGCGCGTCGTACTCGGTGCGCGTGAGCCCTACGTCGCCACCGCCTGCGCTCGTGGATGACCCGCTGTCCAGGAAGTACGRCTGCGTCTGCACCAGCACCTGGCCCAGGTCGCCGTACTCGGTGTCGGTGGCGATCAGGCGGTTCGTGCCACCGGGTTGTGTCGGACCATCGAAGGCTTCGGTGACATGGCGCAGCAGCCGGCCTGCGCGGTCCAGGTACTTGCGAGTGAACGAGCCGTTCTTGACGCCTTCCGTGCCACTCGCGTCGCGTGGCTCCACGTGCGTGAACTCCAGCGCATCTGCCGGGATCTCGGCTGCACTCGGGCTCGGGCAACTGGGGCTGTTGCTCGAGGTGTCGCCGGCCGGGTTCACGCGACCCGCAATGAGGCAGTAGGCTGTGATCACCCGCATGCCGTCGGGACGGGTCTCGCGCGTCGTGCGCCCCAGATCGTCGACCTCCCAGTGCGTGGTCAGCCCGTTCGCATCTGTCTTGCTCAGCACCGTGCCGAAGCGCGGGTCCACTGTCTGCGTCTCGAGCTGCTGAAGCGCATTCCTGCGCTCGCTCGGTAGCGTGCCGGCGGGCACCTTGATGCTCTGCCCGCCGATCGTCACCGTCTGCGCGCCGAAGGTTGTCGTGCTCGTGCGCGGCGTGAAGAGCGCCTCGCCCGTCGCCCCCGCGCAGTTGGCTTGGCGCGTGCCGGTGCGGTTGCCSCGCGCGTCGTAGCTGTACGTCGTCACGACGCACAGCTGCGGGTTGCCGGGCTCGACCGTCTCCGTCTCCACGAGACCGTCGGGACGGTAGGTGTAGCTCGTCGTGCGCGAGTAGTTGAACGGGTCGGCCGGAGGCTGGACCGGCGACTGCGCTACCGCGGAGGCCGCGCAGGCCAGCAGCCACACGGCGACGATGAAGTTCAAGACCGTCCGAGACACGGCAACGCCGCGCCTCACCACGGCAACATGGTGCGATGAATGCAAGGGCTTCTCCCTCAGGGGATCAACGGATCGATGGGCGGGGCGGACCTGCGGGTCCGCATGCACTGCCCGCTTTTGTGAGCGGGTCTGGCTTGGCGCGCATCAGTCGATATCAATCGATGCCGTTGCCGTGGGGGCGAACGTTAACCAGCACTCCACTGCGAGTCAACGGGCTGGGGACATCCGTCCTCATCAACCTGAAGGAGGAGCGCGCGCTGCATTCAGCGGCGCCCGGCCTTCAGACCAGCGGCGGCTGCAGCCCCTCGCTCGCGTACATCCGCTGCACCGCCGGCCGCCCCAGCACGCGCTGCACGTAGGCGCCGAGTGCCGGCAGGCTGCGCGCTGGCCGGTGGAAGTTGCGCGTCCAGCGGCACAGCATCAGCGCATACGGGTCGAGCGCGCTGTACGCATCGCCCAGCAGCCACGGCTTGCCGTGCGATGCCAGCTCGGCCTCCAGGATGTCGATGGCCGCGCCGACACGCGCCTCGGCACAGTCCTTCACCTGCGACACCACCTCGGCATCGCGCACATAGCGGTCCGGGTAGAAGTATGAGATCAGTGCCGGCTGCAGCGTGTTGGTCAGCCACATCAGCCACTTGTAGAAATGCGCCCGCTGCGGCGTGCCGAGCGCCGGCGCCAGGCCGGCCTGCGGGTGCGTGTCGGCCAGGTGCAGGCAGATCGCCGCGCCCTCGTACATCACCAGGTCGCCGTCGACCATCACCGGGATCAGCCCGTTCGGGTTCATCTTCAGGTACTCGGGCGAGCGCAACGCGCCCTTCTCTCTCTCGACGCGCACCAGTTCGAACGGGATGCCGAGCTCTTCGAGCAGCATGTGCGGCGCCATGCTGGCGTTGCCGGGGAAGTAATACAGCTGAATCATGGGCAGGGTGGGGTGTAGGGGTCCGCCATCTTAGAGGGCGGCCCACGCGGCCCTGCCGCCGCTCAGGCCGCGTTCGCGTTGCGATGCGCCTCGGCCGCCGCTTCGTTGTGCCGGAACAGGTCGGCCAGCGTCTTGCCGGGCTCGTCGCGGAACGCGGTGTCAGTGACGATCAGCTCGCGGATGCGGTCGACGCGGAAGCTGCGAAAGCTCTCGCGCGTCTCGCACCAGGCGGCCAGCGTCCACACCGCGCCCCAGTAGAAGCAGCCGAGCGGGCGCACGGTGCGCTCGGTGCTGACCTCCTTCAGGTCGACATACTGCAACTCGACGCGGCGCCGCGATTCGGCGGCCAGCCGCAGCAGCTCCAGGTGCGAGCGCGCCCGCGGATCGAACTCGAAGGTGGGCGCGTACAGCGCCAGGCTCTCGGCGGCCGCGCGCGCCGCGCTGGGCAGCACCGACAGGATCTTCGACAAGGCCGCGTCGGCGCGCGCCGCCAGCGCCGCATCGATGCGCGGCTGCGCGATGCGCACCGCCGCCACCAGCGCCTGTGCCTCCTCGCCGGTGAACATCAGCGGCGGCAGGTCGAAGCCGGCGCGCATGCGGTAGCCGACACCGGCCTCGCCCTCGATCGGCACGCCCTGCAGCTGCAGATCGGCCACGTCGCGGTACACCGTGCGCGCCGACACCTCGAGCCGCTCGGCGATGAACTCGGCCGTGGTCAGGCGCCGCCCGCGAACGAGCTGCACGAGTTGGAACAGGCGGTCGGCACGGCGCATGGTGGACGGATGCTAAGCCAACGCGTGCAGGCCGATGCGGTTGCCTTCGCTGTCGGCGATGTGGGCGAAGCAGCCCATCTCGCCCGGCAGCGTCACCTTGGGCGTGGTGATCGCGCCGCCGGCGGCCTGCACGYGCTCGAGCACCGCATCGAGCGAGGGCTGCGCATTCAGGTAGACGATGGTGCCCTGCCGCGATGGCGGCGCGACGCTGTCGCCGGCGATCAGGCAGCCRCCGACACCCGGCTCGTCGTAGCCGAACACCGCGAGCGTCACGTCGCCCATCGGCTCGCGGCGCAACGTGGTGGCGAACAGCTTCTCGTAGAAGGCCTGGGCGCGGTCGAGGTCGGTGACCGGGATCTCGAACCAGTTGAGGGCGCTGCGGATGGGGTCGGTCATGGCGGTCTCCGGGGGTGGGCGGGTTGCGTGGCTTGGAACGGAGCCGCGATGCTGCGCGGCGGCTGCTGAC
>NZ_JBFUGN010000044.1:0-15823 GCF_056402895.1 Rhizobacter sp. P3_B12
GGCCAGCAGCGCCTCGTGGCCGCGGCTCTGCACCGCGACGGTCTCGACGACCGGCACGCCGAGCTCGGCCGACAGCCTGGCCACGTCGATCTGCAGCCCGCGCGCGCGGGCCACGTCGGCCATGTTCAGCGAGACGATCATCGGCCGGCCGAGGCGGCGCAACTCGAGCACCAGGCGCAGGTTCATCGGCAGGTTGGTGGCGTCGACCACCGCGACCAGCGCATCGGGCGCGGCCTCGCCGGCGCGCAGGCCCATCACCATCTCGCGGGTGACCTCTTCATCGGGTGTGGCCGGCGTCAGGCTGTAGGCACCGGGCAGGTCGATCACCGACACCGTGCGGCCGTTGCGCAGCGTCGCGCTGCCCACCTTGCGCTCGACGGTGACGCCGGCGTAGTTCGCGACCTTCTGGCGCGCGCCGGTCAGCAGGTTGAAGAGGGCCGTCTTGCCACAGTTCGGGTTGCCGACCAGGGCAATCCGAAGGGCCTGCAGGGCTTCGGTGCTCATGACGGCAGCCCTTCGAGCTGGACCTCGACGCACTGCGCCTCGATCCTGCGCAGCGCGAAGAAGGTCTCGCCGATCTGCACCGCGAGCGGTTCGCGCCCACCCGGGCCGCGGCGCAGCAGCTGCACCGGCTCGCCGGGCAGGAAGCCCAGCTCGCTCAGGCGGTGCAGCATCTGCGGATCGGGCGAGCCCTCGGCGCGCAGGCCGATGACGGTGCCACGGGCACCGGCGGGCAGGTCGGAAAGACGGGGAGCGGTCATACGGGGCGGGAGCAATCACGGCAGGGCGAAAGCCGCCCGATGCAAATGATAATAGCTCTTGTTTGGCCGCACGGTCGCAGGGGCGCTCCCACCCCTGGCGTGTCACGGTGTGACGCTTTGCGCGATGTCAGCTCAACCCGACTCAGCTCAGCGTGCGCAGCAGGTCGATCGCCTCCTCGATGCGCTCGACCGGGTGGATGGTCAACCCCTCGATGGCCTTCTTCGGCGCATTCGCCTTCGGCACGACGGCCACGCTGAAGCCGAGCTTCGCCGCCTCCTTCAGGCGCTCCTGGCCGCGCGGCGCCGGCCGCACCTCGCCGGCCAGCCCGACCTCGCCGAACGCAATGAAGCCGCGCGGCAGCGGCCGCCCGCGCAGGCTGCTCTGGATCGCGAGCATCACCGCCAGGTCGGCCGCCGGCTCGCTGATGCGCACGCCGCCCACCGCGTTGACGAACACGTCCTGGTCGAGGCAGGCGATGCCGGCATGCCGGTGCAGCACCGCCAGCATCATCGCGAGGCGGTCGCGGTCGAGGCCGACGCTCAGGCGCCGCGGGCTCGGGCCGCCGGAGTCGACCAGCGCCTGGATCTCGACCAGCAGCGGCCGCGTGCCCTCCAGCGTGACCAGCACGCAGGAGCCGGCCACCGGCTCGCCGTGCGTCGACAGGAAGATCGCGCTCGGGTTCGCGACGCCCTTCAGCCCCTTCTCGGTCATCGCGAACACRCCGATCTCGTTGACCGCGCCGAAGCGGTTCTTGATCGCACGCACCAGCCGGAAGCTGCTGTGGGTGTCGCCCTCGAAATACAGCACCGTGTCGACGATGTGCTCCAGCACGCGCGGGCCGGCCAGCGCGCCTTCCTTCGTCACGTGGCCGACCAGGATGATCGTGGTGCCGCTGCTCTTGGCCACGCGGGTCAGCTGCGCGGCGCATTCGCGCACCTGGGCCACCGAGCCGGGCGCCGAGGTGAGCTGCTCGCTGTAGACGGTCTGGATCGAGTCGATCACGCAGATCGCCGGCTGCTCGGCATCGATGGTGGCGGTGATCTTCTCGAGCTGGATCTCGGCGACCACGCGCACCTGCGAGCCGTCGAGCCCGAGCCGGCGCGAGCGCAGCGCGACCTGCGCGCCGGATTCTTCGCCGGTGACGTACAGCGCGCGCATGTTGCGCGACAACGCATCGAGCGCCTGCAGCAGCAGCGTCGACTTGCCGATGCCCGGGTCGCCGCCGATCAGCACGACGCCGCCGGCGACGATGCCGCCGCCGAGCACGCGGTCGAGCTCATCGATGCCGGTGGGCTGGCGGTCGACATCGGAGGCCTCGATCTCGGACAGCGTGGCGACCGGCTGCGCGCCGGCCAGCGATTGGTAGCGGTGCTTCGACGGCGCCTCGGCGACGCCTTCGACCAGCGTGTTCCAGGCGTTGCAGTGCGGGCACTTGCCCAGCCATTTGGGACTGGTGCCGCCGCACTCGCTGCAGGTGTAGATGGATTTGGGTTTGCTCACCCCGCGACTGTAGCGGGGGGCCGGCGGCGGCCCGCGAGGCGCCGCCACCACGCTGTCGTCGACAGCGCCGCCGCGGCCGCGAACAGGCGCAGGTTCGCGCCCGACTCCGCCTCGATCAGCGCCAGCGCCCCACGGCGCAACGCGAGCGTGTCGCCGGCCGCCAGGAAGTGGTCGTCCTCGTCGCCGCTTTGCGTGACCCACACGCGGCCGGCCAGCACTTGCAGCTCGACCGTGCGAGCCGAGCGCCAGCGGTGCAGTTCGCCGGCCGCGAGTTGCAGATCGAGGGTGTGGAGCGGGGTCGTCATGGTGGTCGTGCCGTGGGTTCCTCAGGGCACCAGTGTTCCGGCAAGCGCTGTCCGCCACCACATCCAGAACGGCGCGAACTGCACCGGCACAGATGCTCGCCGCGTCGGCTGTGCTGGTGGCAACTGCCCGGCTCTGTACCTGTGCCGCCCCCAGCGCCACGGSGACAATCGCTTCCCATGGAAGAGGCCCTGCTCGACGCTGATGCGCTGCTGTCGTTGTTGCCACAGTTGCCGCTGTATCAGACAGTGGCCAGCGGGCTGGAGAAGGCCATCACCTGCGGCAGCCTGCGCAGCGGCGACCGGCTGCCATCGGTGCGCCAGCTGTGCCAGCAGCACGGCGTCAGTGCCTCCACCGCGACGCTCGCCTACCGCTGGCTCGAGAACCGCGGGCTGGTCGAGGCCCGGCCCAAGTCCGGCTATTTCGTCGCGCCGCGACCGCAGCCGCTGCCCGAGCCGGAGCTCGATGCCCGCATGAGCAAGGCCGATTTCGTCACGCCCGACGGGCTGACGCGCCAGTTCCTGCTGGCCGCGAACGAATCGGGCTCGATGCCGTCGTTCCGCGTGCAGGCCGGCCGCGCCCTGCTGCCCGAGGCCAAGCTGCGCCAGCTGACGGCCAGCATCAACCGCCGCCACCCCGAGTACGCGTCGCGCATCGAGAGCGGCGGCAGCCCGGCGCTGCGCCGCGAGATCGCCCGCCGCGCGGTCCACAGCGGCGTGCGGCTGCACCCCGACGAGATCGTGCTGACCAACGGCGGCATGGAGGCGATGCACCTCGCGCTGCGCTCGGTGGCGAAGGCCGGCGACACGATCGCGCTCGAATCGCCGACCTACTTCATGCTGCTGGAGGTGATCGAGACCCTGGGAATGCGCTCGCTGGAGATCCCGTCGCATCCGCGCGACGGCCTGTCGATCGAGGCGCTCGACCTGGCCACGCGCACGCCCGGTGCGGTGCGCGCCTGCGTGGTGATCCCGAACTTCCAGAACCCGGTCGGCAGCCTGATGCCGATCGAGAACAAGCGCCGCCTGGTCGCGCTGGCCGCCGAGCGCGGCATCTCGCTGATCGAGAGCGACATCTACGGCGAGCTGCACTTCGGCGACGAGCGCCCGCCGGTGCTGAAGAGCTTCGACGCACGCGACGACGTGATCCTGTGCTCGGCCTTCACGAAGGCGGTGGCGCCCGGCTACCGCGTCGGCTGGATGGCGCCGGGCCGGCACCTGCGCGAATGCCAGTCCATCAAGTTCCGCACCTCGTCGCCCGGCGTGCAGCTGCAGCAGGAGGTGATCGCCGAGTTCCTGGCCGACGGCGGCTACGACCACCACATGCGCCGGCTGCGCGCGGCGCTGAAAGCCCAGGCGCAGGCGATGGCCGACGCGATCGCGCGATACTTCCCGCCCGGCTGCCGCCTGAGCCGGCCGCGCGGCGGGCTGGCGCTGTGGATCGAGCTGCCGCCGCAGGTGGATTCGCGCAAGGTGTTCGAGCGGGCGTGCGCCGAACTGATCGGCATGGCGCCGGGCGCCACGTTCACCTGCAGCGCGCGCTTCGACCACTTCATCCGGCTGCACTACGGCGACCCGTGGACGCCGCTGCTCGAAACCCGCCTGAAACGGCTCGGGCAGATCATCGCGGAGCAGCTCGGCTGAGCGGTGCCCTCTCTTCACTTCATCGTTCACGTCATCGACATCTCATGGAATTCGCTGTCTGGCTTCGTTTCTTCGCCGCCGCCTGGGCGATCAGCCTGTCGCCCGGGGCCGGTGCGGTCGCCGCCATGAGCGCGGGCGTCAACCACGGCTTCGCGCGCGGCTATTTCATGACCTTCGGCCTGGTGCTGGGCATCTGGACACAGGTGATCGTCGTCGGGCTGGGGCTGGGGGCGCTGATCGCCGCCTCGAGCCTCGCCTTCGCCGCGGTCAAGTGGGCCGGCGTGGGCTACCTGGTGTGGCTGGGCATCAGGCAATGGCGCGCGCCGCTCACCCCGGTGGTGGTCGCCACGGAGGAGGGCCAGGTGACGCGGCGCGCCCTGGTGCTGCGCGGCTGGCTGGTCAACGCGGTGAACCCGAAAGGCACGGTGTTCCTGCTGGCCGTGGTGCCGCAGTTCCTCGACCTGGCGCAGCCGCTCGCCCCGCAGTACGGCGTGATCGGCGCGACGCTGATGTTCACCGACCTGGTCGTGATGGCTGGCTACACCGCGCTCGCCGCACGGCTGCTGCGGCTGCTGAAGTCGCCGCTGCAGATCCGCGCGCTGAACCGCCTGTTCGGCAGCCTGTTCGTCGCCGCTGCGGCATTCCTGGCACTCTTCAAGCGCGCCTGACCCGCGCGGTTTGCACGCGGCGCGACAGCGCCTGTACGATCGCCCGACCGCCCGGGCCGACCGGGTGGCAACACCAACGGGGGGCGGATGGACGTGCATCGCAGTGGGGGGCCGATGGGCCTGGGAGTCACCGCATTCGGCAGGCTGGGGCTCGGCGCGAAGCTCTCGCTGCTGGCCGTCGGCTGCGCGCTGCTGGGGGCGGCCGCACTCGGCGCCTGGGTGCAGCAGCACGGCTGGACGCACGGGGGCAGCCTCGCGCTGATCGCCGTGGCGGTGCTGGTGGCCTGGCTGCTGATGGCGCTGTACCTGCAGATGGCCGGCGCGCTGGGCGCGCTCGAATCGGCCGTGTTGCGCATGAAGCAGGGCGACCTGTCGCGCCGGATCGAGATCCGCGGCGAGGATGAATTCGCCCGCATCGGCGCGGCGCTCGATGCGGTCAACGAGACGATCTCCGGGCTGGTGGCCGACATCCGCAGCAGTTCGCTGCTGGTCACGGCGGCCAGCACCGAGCTGACGACCGACACCGCCGACCTGTCGAGCCGCACCGAGCAGCAATCGGCCAACCTGGAGCAGACCTCGGCCAGCGTGCAGCAGCTCGATGCCACGGTGCGCCAGAACGCGAGCGATGCCCGCGAGGCCGAGGCGCTGGCCGCGCGCGTGCACGGCCTGGCCGGCTCGGGCGGCGGCGCGATGCGCGAGGCGGTCGACTCGATGCATGCCATCAAGGCCGGCTCCGAGAAGGTCGGCGACATCATCGGCGTGATCGACTCGATCGCGTTCCAGACCAACATCCTCGCGCTGAATGCCGCCGTCGAGGCGGCGCGTGCCGGCGAGCAGGGCCGCGGCTTCGCGGTCGTCGCGGCCGAGGTGCGCGCGCTCGCGCAGCGCAGCGGCGAGGCGGCGCGCGAGATCAAGGCGCTGATCGAGCAGTCGGGCGCCAAGACCGCGAGCGGCGTCGGCCACATCGACCGGGTGAGCGGCGTGCTGTCGGAGATCGTCGGCGGCATCGCCGAACTCACCGGGCGGATGGGGCGCATCACCTCGGCCGTCGGCGAGCAGAGCGACGGCCTCGCGCAGGTCTCGCAGGCGATGACGCAGCTCGATTCGCTGACCCACCAGAACGCGCAGATGGTCGAGCAGACCTCGCGCGCCTGTGCCAGCCTGGGCGAGCGGGCGCGCCAGCTGTCGGCCGCCGCGGGCGGTTTCAAGCTGCGCCAGGGCACGGCAGACGAGGCGCAGGCGCTGGTGCAGCGGGCCATCACGTTCTACAAGGAGCGCGGCGGCGCGGCGGCGCTGCCCGGCATCACCGAACCGGGCAACGGGTTCTCGGACCGCGACATGTACGTCTTCGCCTGGGACCGGCAGCTCGTGTACCACGCGTTCGGCGGCAAGCCGGCCAACGTCGGCAAGAGCGCGAAGCAGATCATCGGCACCGACGTGACCAGGCTGGCGCACGACGTGTGGGCCGCTGCCGCGGCCGGCGGCGGCTGGGTCGACTACGACTTCCTGAACCCGGCCAACGGGCAGGTGCTGCCGAAGACCTCGTACATCGTGCCGGTGGCGCAGGACCTGGTGCTGGGCTGCGGGATCTACAAGACGCGGCGCGGCTGAGCCGGATCCCGGGGCCGAATCTCATCAGGACGGACACCATGCTCGCCAAACTCAACGCCAAGGGACAGGTCACGATTCCCAAGGAGATTCGAGATCGCCTCGGTCTCGCCAGCGGGTCCGTGCTGGAGTTCAGCATGCATCCCGATGGCACCTTGGTGGCCCAACCGGTGAAGCCGGACGCTCGCCGGATCCGAGGACTTCTGAAATCGCCCTTCGTCACGCCTCTGACGACCGGCCAGATGGATGAAGCCATCGCGAGTCACCTGCGAGACCGACAAGCGAGACGCTAGACGTCGCGCACTTTCCCCCGCGAGCTCTTCAGGTCGCCGCGCTGAGACTTTCCTTCGAGCCGCCGCTTCTGYGACCCGCGCGTCGGTTTGGTCGCTCGCCGCGGCGGCGCCACCACGGCCACGCTGTCGACCAGCTGCTGCAGGCGCTGCAAGGCATCCTGGCGGTTCATGTCCTGGCTGCGCGAGGTCTGCGCCTTGATCACGACGACGCCTTCGCCGGTGATGCGCTGGTCGGACAGCGCGAGCAGCCGCTCCTTCAGCGGCTCGGGCAGCGACGACGCACGGATGTCGAAGCGCAGGTGCACCGCGCTCGACACCTTGTTGACGTTCTGCCCGCCCGCCCCCTGCGCGCGGATCGCGCTGAACTCGACTTCGGCGGGATCGACCTGGGGCGTCACGGCACGGCGTGCGTCGGCACCCGCTGCGCGAGCGCGCACATCAGCTCGTAGCCGATCGTGCCGGCCGGCCGCGCGACCTCGTCGATCGACAGCACGCTGCCGTGCGGGCCGCGCCCCCACAGCGTGACCTCGCTGCCGACGCCCGCCTGCGGCAGCGGCGTCAGGTCGATCGCCAGCATGTCCATCGACACCCGGCCGACCAGCCCGCAGCGCACGCCATCGACCAGCACCGGCGTGCCGGCCGGTGCGACGCGCGGGTAGCCGTCGGCATAGCCGCAGGCGGCCACGCCGATGCGCATCTCGCGCTCGGCGGTGAACGCACTGCCGTAGCCGACGGTGTCGCCGGGCTTCAGCGCCTGCACGCCGATCAGCTTCGAGCGCAGCGTCATCGCCGGGCGCAGGTCCCAGTCGGCGATCGTCTTCTCGGGGTGGTCGGGCGACGAGCCGTACACCATGATGCCGGGGCGCACCCAGTCGGCCCGCACGCCCGGCTGCGTCGGCGCGAAGCGCAGCGTGGCCGCGCTGTTGCTCAGCGAGCGTTCGCCGTCGAGGTCGGCGGTGGCGGCGTTGAACACCGCCACCTGCGCCTCGATGCCGCGCGGCCCGTCGGCATCGGAGAAATGCGTCATCAGCGTGATCGCGTCGACCTGCGGCAGGTTCGACAGCCGCAACCACGCGGTGCGGAACGCGGCCGGCGTGAAGCCGAGCCGGTTCATGCCGGAGTTCATCTTCAGGAAGACGTGGTGCGGCCAGGTCGTCTTGTGCATCGCGAGCCAGTCGATCTGCGCCTCGTGGTGCACCGTGTGCCACAGGTTCAGGCGCGAGCACAGCTCCAGGTCGCGTGCTTCGAAACAGCCCTCGAGCAGCAGGATCGGCCCGCGCCAGCCCAGCGCGCGCACCCGCTCGGCCTCGGCCAGGTCGAGCAGCGCGAAGCCGTCGGCGGCCTGCAGCGCGCCGTACACCCGCTCGATGCCGTGCCCGTAGGCGTTCGCCTTGACGATCGCCCAGACGCGTGCATCGGGCGCGCAGGCACGGGCGCGCTGCAGGTTGTGGCTCAGGGCATCGCTGTGGATCAGCGCTTCGATCGGACGCGGCATGCGCCGATTCTGCCAGCGGCGCGCGCGCCTGCCGGCTACCAGCGCGCGGGCAGCGGCCGCTTCAGCACGATCTGCGTGCGGCTGACCGCGATGTGCCCGCCGGCGTCCAGGTCCTTCAGCAGCCGGCTCACCATCTCGCGCGAGCAGCCGACGCGGCTGGCGATCTCCTGGTGCGTCAGCCGTTCGCGGATCACGTGCGTGCCGTCGGGCTGCACCACCGCCAGGTCGGTCAGCAGCTGCGCGACGCGGCCGTAGACGTCGAGCAGGGCCAGGCTGCGCGCACTGTGGGTCGCCAGGCGTGCGCGGTGGATCACGCGCGAGATCAGCTCGAACGCGAACTCCGGCCGCTCGGCGATGTGCTGGCGCAGCGTGTGCCGCGTGACGACCGAGCACACCGTGGGTTCGAGCGTGATGACCGAGGCCGAGCGCGGGCCGCCGTCGAGCGACATCTCGCCGAGGTACTCGCCCGGGCCGTAGACGCCGTAGACGATCTCGCGGTCGCGCTCGTCGATCGAGAACGCCTTGACGCGGCCCGACAGCAGGATGAACAAGGTGTCGCCGTGATCGCCCTCCTGGATCAGCAGCACGCCCTTGCGATAGCGGCGCTGCTCGCCCCGGGCGGAGAGCAGGCCCAGGGATTCGGACAGCAGGGGGATGGATGCTGGGCCGGAGACGGCGTCCATGGAGAAGCGGCTGCGAATGGGGAAAGCCCGGGCGGGTCGCCCGGGAGCCCATCCAATCTAGCACGCCGCCCTGGCGCCTCCGTGACGGCGGACGCGCCGCGCGTGACGGAAGCCGGCGCGGATCAGTGCGACAGCGGCATCTTCATGGCCGACGCGATCGGCGGCAGCACCGCGACGCGGTTCAGCAGGTCGCCGATGCTGGCGGTCTGCGTCTTGATGCGGATGCTGCTGATCTGCGAGCGCACCGTCGAGACGGCGACGCTGAAGGTGCGCGCCACTTCCTTCGGCCGCTGGCCGTCGCACAGCGCGCGCAGCACCTTGGTCTCGGCGGCCGTCAGGCCGTGGGTGCGGGCGAAGAACTCGAGGGTCAGCGATTCGCAGCGGTGGCGCTTGCCGAGCACCAGCATCGCCAGCGCACCGTCCTCGGGCGAGGACATCGGCACGAAGGCCACCGGCATCGCGCCGTCGTCGCGGCTCAGGTTCAGCATGCGGCGCCGGCCGCCGCAGGCGCCGAGCAGCGCGCCGAGGAAGCCGGACAGCTCCTCCGCATGCCGCGGCAGCACCTGGTCCTTGATGAGGCGCAGGCCGTCGCCGGCCTGCAGCAACTGCCAGCCGAGCTGGTTGGCATGGCGCAGGCTGCAGTTCGCATCGATCAGCAGCAGGCCGTGGTCCATCTCGTCGAGCATCATCGTCAGCCAGCGGGCCATCGCGGAGTGGCCGTGGCGGCGCTCCGGTCCGGGATAGGGCGGGGTGACGGAGTCGACGACGGGGTGGATCGCGGCCGGGGCGGGCCGCAGGTTCAGGTGGGTGGTCGGGCGGGTGTCCGGGGGTGAGAGCAGTTCATCCAACATGGCGCTGTCCTTCTGATGGCAGGTGCAGCAGCAGCGCTGTGCACCTTGTTACAGCGTAGGGGCGTCGGATGCCGGCAGGTGGTGAAAACCGCCGGGCGGGTTTGTGATTTATTCACCTCGGCCGGGCGGGGTCGCCCAGCAGCGTGGTCAGCCAGCGTGTCAGGTGCTCGACCTCCGGGCCGCACACCGAATGCGGCATCGGGTACTCGTGCCACTCGAGCGGGTGGCCGAGCGCCAGCAGCGCGTCGCGCGATGCGAGTGCGCGGGCGATCGGAATCACCGGGTCCTGCCGGCCGTGCGCGAGGAAGATCGGCACGCCGTGGTTCGCGGCATGGCGCTCGGCCGCGGTCTCGGCCGCCAACGGCAGGTAGCCCGACAGCCCGACCAGGCCGGCCAGCCGCTCGCCGTGGCGCAGCCCGGTCAGCAGCGTCATCGCACAGCCCTGCGAGAAGCCGCCGAGCACGATGCGCGAGCTGGGGATGCCGCGCTCGTTCTCGCGCGCGATCAGCGCTTGCACCAGCGCCTGCGATTCGCGCAGGCCGGTCTCGTCCTCGCGCCGCACCAGGTCGGCGCCGAGAATGTCGTACCAGGCGCGCATCACGTAGCCGCCGTTGATCGTGACCGGCCGCGTCGGCGCGTGGGGAAAGATGAAGCGCACCGGGCCGGCGGCCGACAGGTCCAGCTCGTGCGCGAAGGGCGCGAAGCCGTGCCCGCTGTCGCCGAGCCCGTGCAGGAAGATGATGGTGGCCGTCGGGTTCGGGCCGGTGTCGGTTTCGATGGTGTCGAGGAGCTGCATGCCGCGATGCTAGCCCGGCAGGATCACCAACCGGCTCAAAAGCGGTAGTTCACGCCCAGGCTGAGTTGCGGGATCGCGCGGATCTTGCCGACGCCGTCGCGCAGCTCCTGCGTTTCCTGGTCGACATCGGCGTTCAGCTGCGCGCGCTGGGTCGCATCCATGCTGTCGAAGGTGGGGCCGCTCGCGGCCGACTCGACCTTCGCGCGGCCGATGCTCGCACCGAGGTCGAAGTGGAAGCCCCAGGCGCCTTCGGTGCCGGCCTGGTGGCCGTAGCCGATGCCGAGGAACGGCGTCGTCTTCGGGAACTTCACGTGCGCGTCGAAACGGTCGCCGTCCTGCGTCGCGTAGGTGGTGTTGCCGATCACGATCTGGTTGTTGGTCGGCTTGCCGGCCAGGTCGAGCTTCATCGCGTTGAAGGTCACGCCGCCGGTCAGGCGCCAGCCGCCGGTGAAGAACCAGTCGGCGAACACGCCGCCGCGGCTCAACTTCAGCTCGGCGTCGTAGTGGATGCCGTCCTCCGTCTTCGTGGTGCTGTGCTTGCCGAGCGACGCGACATCGCCGCGCAGCGTCACCGACGGCGCGACCGGCTGCGCATAGCCGAGCATCAGGCCGTGCGTGCCGATGCCGGTGTAGACCTCGCCGGCGTGGGCGCCAGCGGCCAGTGCCAGGGTGGCGGCCAGGGTGGTCAGCGTCTTGATCATGAGCGTCTCCTCGTACTGCATCTGAGTGAAGGCGAACCCGCGGGTGCGGGTGAGCGCTCATTCTTCAGCGAGGAGGGGCGGGACCAAGCGCCGAACAGCGCGGGACGGGAGGCGTTGTTCAGCGTTTCGGGTGTCGGCTCAGAGCGTGAAACGCCTTGGCGGCGTTCATGGCGTCACGAAGGGGTTTTCGATGCGCACGCCTCCAAGCACCGCGCCGTGTTGCATGTCTTCGCTCAACACCCGCTCACATCCGCCAACGATGGCAGCCTGCACGATCAACGCGTCGTAGAACGACAGACTTCGCAGGACGTGAAGATCCAGCGCGCCGGCGATCAAGTCGGCCGACGTGGTCACCATGTCGAATCGCCGATAGAAACCGATCCGTCGCCGAATCAGTTCGTGTGGAAGCCGAAGCTTGCGCAACGCGACATTCACGTATTCCTGGAGCACTTGGGTGGACAGCACCGCGGTGCCCGCGCGGCGCGTTGCGGTGATCAGCGCGATGGCGCGTTGCTGCTTCTCGGGCTCGTCCGAGGCATCTGCGTAGACAAGAACGTTCGTGTCCAGCAGGCTACGCACGGCGATTGGCCTCTTCGCGATCGAAGCGCCAACCACCCAGCCGTCCCGGTGTGGCTCGAACGGATTGCTCGAAGGCCTGCAGCTCGTTCGCCAGCTGCTGGCTTCCTGCCAACTGCTCCAGGTAGTCTCGAACGGCCTGGTTCAGACTTTTGCCCATCGTGGCGGCGGCTGCACGAGCCTGCTCCGCGATGCGCTCGTCCACGGACAAGGTGATGTTCATATTTTCCCCTTACGTGCGCACATATTATGTGCTGAAACGCAAGGGAATTTGAAGCCCCTCGGTGGACGATGCTCAGAGCGTGAAGTCGTAGTCGATGATCAGCGGCGCGTGGTCCGAGAAGCGCTGCTCGATGTAGATGTGCTCGCGCAGCGCCGTGGCAGCCAGCGCGGGCGTGGCCAGGTGGTAGTCGAGCCGCCAGCCGACGTTCTTCGCCCAGGCCTGGCCGCGGTTGCTCCACCAGGTGTATTGCTCGGCCTTCGGGTTCAGCGTGCGGAACACGTCGACCAGGCCCAGCTCGTCCAGCGTGTGCGTCATCCAGGCCCGCTCCTCGGGCAGGAAGCCGCTGTTCTTCTGGTTGCTGCGCCAGTTCTTCAGGTCGATCTCCTTGTGCGCGATGTTCACGTCGCCCACCAGGATGAACTCGCGCTCGGCCTTCAGCTTCTGCAGGTACGGCGTCATCAGCGCCAGAAAGCGGAACTTCGCCAACTGCCGCTCCTCGCCGCTGGAGCCGCTCGGGAAGTAGCAGCTGATGATGCTCAGCTTGCGCTTCGGGGTGTCGAAACGCGCCTCGATGTAGCGGCCCTCGGCATCGAACTCGGGCGAGCCGAAGCCCACCACCACGTCGCTCGGCGTCTTGCGCGCGTACAGGCCGACGCCCGAGTAGCCCTTCTTCTCGGCGAAGTGGAAATGGCCGTGCAGGTCGTGCACCTGCTCGAAGCGGCCGGCGATGTCGGCCGCCTGGGCCTTGACCTCCTGCACCCCCATACAATCGGCGCCGATGCTTTCCGCCCACGGCACCAGCCCCTTCGTGGCAGCCGAGCGGATGCCGTTCAGATTCAAAGACACCAGACGGAACACGAAAGACCTCCGATGAGCCCCACCGCTGACACCCTGGCCAAAGACTTCGTCAGCTTCTCGGTGGAAGCCGGCGTGTTGCGGTTCGGGGAGTTCAAGACCAAGGCCGGGCGGCTGTCGCCCTATTTCTTCAATTCCGGCCTGTTCGACGACGGCGCCAAGCTGGGCCGCCTCGCGGAATTCTATGCGCGCCGCCTGCTCGCCTCGGGCGTCGAGTTCGACATGCTGTTCGGCCCCGCCTACAAGGGCATCACGCTGGCCTCGGCCACCGCGGTGGCGCTGGCGAGCCTGGGCCGCAACGTGCCGTTCTGCCAC
The DNA here is from genome assembly GCF_056402895.1 of Rhizobacter sp. P3_B12. Classification (NCBI taxonomy): domain Bacteria; kingdom Pseudomonadati; phylum Pseudomonadota; class Betaproteobacteria; order Burkholderiales; family Sphaerotilaceae; genus Rhizobacter; species Rhizobacter sp. P3_B12. Next base: position 13,273 of record NZ_JBFUGN010000044.1, read on the forward strand.
AACCGCAAGGAAGCCAAGGACCACGGCGAAGGCGGGCTGATGGTCGGCGCGCCTCTGAAGGGCCGCGTCGTCATCATCGACGACGTGATCACCGACGGCGCTTCCAAGCGCGAATCGGTCGACATGATCCGCGCGGCCGGGGCGGAACCGGTTGCGGTGCTGATCGCGATGGACCGCATGGAGCGCAAGGGTTCCGATGACAACCTGAGCGCCCGCTCGTCCGTTGAGGAGTTCGAAGCGGCGTACCGCATGCCGGTACTCGCCATTGCGACGCTGGCGGACTTGCTGCAGTATCTGCAGACGAATGACGATCCGGCCCTGCGCAGCCACCTGGCGCGCGTGACCGCCTACCGGGACCGTTACGGGGTGTAAATGACGAGCCTGCTTGTGGTGAATCGACCGATGCGAACCTGGCGTTGCCTTGCCGTGCTGGCGGGGTTCGTGGCCGCCGCCCCGGCCCACGCCGCGATCTACAGCTGCGTCGACGGCAACGGCCGGCGCCTGACCTCCGACCGGCCCATCGTCGAATGCGCGACCCGCGAGCAGCGCATGCTCAACACCGACGGTTCGGTGCGCCAGATCGTGCCGCCGACGAKGACCGCCGACGAGCGCGCCGAGGCCGAGGCGAAGGAGCGCCAGGCCTCGGCCGACCGCGTGGCGCAGCAGGATGCGATGCGCCGCGACCGCAACCTGGTGAACCGCTTCCCCAACGATGCCGCCCACATGAAGGCGCGCGAGGCCGCACTCGACGACGTGCGCAAGGGCGTTGCGTTCTCGCAGGGGCGGCTGGCCGAGYTCGAGCGCGAGCGCAAGCCGCTGATCGACGAGCAGGAGTTCTACAAGGGCAGGAAGCCGCCGGCCAAGCTGCGCCAGCAGCTCGATGCGAACGACGCCGCGGTGGCGGCGCAGAAATCGCTGGTGCAGAACCAGGAAGACGAGATCGTGCGCATCAACAACCTCTACGACGTCGAGCTCGAACGGCTGAAGAAGCTGTGGGCCGGCGCGTCGCCGGGGTCGATGGGCGCGCTGCCGGCTGCATCAGCACCGGCGCCGCGCAAGGCGGCGGGGAAGTAGACGCGGAAGCAGGGCCCGTCAGCTGAGCTTCTTCTTCAGCAACTCGTTCACCTGCGACGGGTTCGCCTTGCCCTTGGTGGCCTTCATCGCCTGGCCGACCAGCGCGTTGAACGCCTTGTCCTTGCCGGCGCGGAATTCCTCGACCGACTTCGCGTTCGCCGCCAGCACTTCATCGAGGATGCGCTCCAGCTCGCTGCTGTCGCTCATCTGCTTCAGGCCCTTGGCCTCGATGATCGCGTCGATCTGGCCGCCTTCGGACCAGAGCTGATCGAACACCTGGCGGGCGCCGTTGTTCGACACCGTGCCGTCGGCGATGCGCCCGATCAGCGCGGCCAGCGTCGCGGCACTCACCGGGCTCTGCGCGATGTCCTTCTCTTCGGCGTTCAGCCGCCGCGACACCTCGCCCATCAGCCAGTTGGCCGCCAGCTTCGGCTGGCCGCAGGCCTTCGCCGTTTCCTCGAAGAACGCGCCGAAGGCCTTGCCCTGCGTCATCATCGACGCGTCGTAGGCCGGCAGCCCGTAGTCCTTCTGGAAGCGCTCGGCCATCAGGCGCGGCAACTCCGGCATCGCGGCGCGCACCTGCTCGACCCACTCGGGCGCGATCACCAGCGGCGGCAGGTCGGGGTCGGGGAAGTAGCGGTAGTCGTGCGCGTCTTCCTTCGTGCGCATCGCCCGCGTCTCGCCGGTGTCGGGGTTGAACAGCACGGTCGCCTGCTGCACCTTGCCGCCGTCCTCGATCAGGTCGATCTGCCACTGGATCTCGTAGTCGATCGCCTGCTGCAGGTACTTGAAGCTGTTCAGGTTCTTGATCTCGCGGCGCGTGCCGAACTCGGCGCCGGGCCGGCGCACCGACACGTTGGCATCGCAGCGGAAGCTGCCTTCCTGCATGTTGCCGTCGCAGATGTCGAGCCACACCACCAGCGAATGCAGCGCCTTCGCGTACTCCACCGCCTCGGTGCTCGCGCGCATGTCGGGCTCGGTGACGATCTCCAGCAGCGGCGTGCCGGCGCGGTTCAGGTCGATGCCGGTCTGGCCGGCGTAGTCCTCGTGCAGCGACTTGCCGGCATCTTCTTCCAGGTGGGCGCGCGTCAGCTGCACCCGGTGCTTCAGGTCGCCGACGAAGAACTCCAGCGAGCCGCCCTGCACCACCGGCGTCTCGTACTGGCTGATCTGGTAGCCCTTCGGCAGGTCCGGGTAGAAGTAGTTCTTGCGCGCGAAGATCGACAGCGGCGCCACCGTCGCGCCGACCGCCAGCCCGAAGCGGATCGCCCRCTCGACCGCGCCGCGGTTCATCACCGGCAGCGTCCCCGGCAGCGCCAGGTCGACGGGCGAGGCCTGCGTGTTCGGCRCGGCGCCGAACTGCGTGCTCGAGCCGCTGAAGATCTTGCTGCGCGTGGACAGCTGGGCGTGCGTCTCGAGGCCGATGACGACCTCGTAGCCGCGGATCAGTTGGGGGGTGCTTGCCATGGTCAGGGGG
>NZ_JBFUGN010000045.1:0-15807 GCF_056402895.1 Rhizobacter sp. P3_B12
GGAGCAGGCGTCGGAGCCGGTGCGGGGGCAGGGGCCGGAGCGGGCGACGGTGCCGGAGCCGGGGCGGGCGCCGCGGCCGCGCCGACGGCGCACTTCTTGGCTTTGCCGGGGTACGGGTCGGAGCCGAAGGTCGCGGTCGTGCAGGCGATGTTGCCCGACAGCGTCTTCGTCACGAACTTGTCCTTGATGCCGAACGAGACCGAGCGTTTGGCGGTGCCCGCCTTGCAGGTCTCGCCTTCATCGGCGCACTTCGAGTAGCCGGACGGCCAGTCCTTGGCGAAGGCGGGTGAGGCGACGGTGGCGAACAGCGCGGCGACGGCAAGGGCCGCGGCGCGGGGGCGATGGGAAGGGTTCATCGGCGTGGTTCCTGGATGGATATCGTGGATGTCGAAGGCATGGATGCGCTGACCGTCACTTGATCGCCGGCGACGCATTGCGCAGCAGCATCAGGAACTGGTCGTGGAACCACTGGCCGGCGTGCGGTGCGCCGCTCAGCGCGTCGACGTTGGCCGAGCCGCACATCGCGTCGAAGCGCTTGCCTTCGGCGTTCGGCGTGTTGGCGGTGCTGTCGCTGGTGCCGTCGGAAGCGCCGGGCGGTTTGACGAACACGAACGCGTCGAGGTGCGGGCGGCTCGCATCCGGCTTGGCGCGGGGCCGTTCGCCGATGCCGGTGTCCTTCACGTTGCACCAGTTGCCGCGCTGGTTGCGGCGGTCGATGCGCATGTCATCCACATCGGCGGCTGCCTTGGTGGGCCGCTTCGTGCTGCCCCAGCCGTTGCGCGAGGTGTCGATGATGAACGACAGCGTGTCGGGGAAGCCGGCCGCGACGAACTCGGTGCGCAGCTTGTCGGTGTAGCTGAGCTCGTCGATCATGCGGTTCCACTCGTAGAACTCGGTCGTGCCACCCGACTTGACGTTGTCGTCGGTGCCGTCGAAGTACGGCTCGTCCAGCGGCGTGTAGTTCGCGGTGTTGCTCGCGAAGCCGCGGATGATGCCGAGGTTGCCGCTGGGCGTCGCGCCCTTCACCAGCGTCTTGAAGCCGTCGATGGCCTTGGCGCGGTTGTTGTCCCAGCCGAGCCAGCCCGAGTGCGCGATGTCGAGGTACATGTACACGTTCTTCAGCGTCGACAGCTTGTTCAGCGTGTACTGGATGCCTTGCACGTAGACACCCTTGCTGTTCACCGAATCGCACATCGTCTTGCCGATGCCGATGTTGGTGAGCATGTTCGGGAACGAGTCGGGCTCGATCACCGTGACGATGCGCAGGCCGGCATAGGCCGGGCGCGCCAGGATCTCGGCGATGCGGTCGATGTACTGCGTCTTGTACTTCGTCATGCCGTCGTTGGCCGAGCTCAGCTCGCCGTTCGAGGCCAGCGCGGCGCAGTCGCGGTCGGGCAGGTCGTACACGACGAGCTGGATCGTCATCGGCTTCAGCGTGCTGCCGCTCAGCGTCTTCTGCTGCGCGACGGCCGCGTCGAGGTGCTCGACCAGGCCCATCGCGCCACCGCTGGCCTTGGCGCCGTCGATCGCGCCGATGCGGTCCAGCCAGACGGCGGTCGGGAACTTGGCGGCCGCCTTCACCAGCGCGGTGTCGGTGGCCGAGGCGGTCACGCGGGTCAGCGATTGCGCGACCTGGGTGCCGTAGTCGGGGTCCACGTAGAACAGCGCGTCGGCGTACGGGTTGCCGGTGGTGATCAGATCGCTCGCCGGGGCCGGGGCCGGTGCGGGAGCGGGTGCCGGAGAAGGCGAAGGGGCCGGTGCGGGAGCCGGCGACGGTGCTGGTGCGGGCGCAGGAGCCGGCGCAGGAGAAGGCGCCGGGGCGGGCGAGGGCGTGGGGGCCGGAGCCGGTGCCGGCGACGGGGAAGGTGCCGGCGCGGGAGACGGCGTGGGCGCAGGCGCCGGTGCCGGCGAGGGCGACGGGGCCGGTGCGGGGGCAGGCGAAGGAGAAGGCGACGGCGACGGCGTGGTGGTGGGCGCCGGGGCCGGCGCATGGCTCGTCGGTGACGGTGCCGGGTTGTCATTGCTGTCGTTGCCACCGCAGGCGGCGAGAACGAGCGAGAACAGCAGGCTCACACCGGCGCGTCCGCGCTGGCGTTTTTGGCTTTTCATGTGGAGTCCCTTGATGTGTTGAATTCAGAGAAAACAGGTCACTGCAGGTACGGCTTCAGCACGTTCATCTGCGGCTTGTCGGTGCTGCCTGCGGGTTCGATCGAATACATGTAGCTGCCCCACCAGGGGCCGGCCGCCCACCAGACCCAGCCGGCCCAGACGTCGGCGTTGGATTTCAGGTGGCCGAGTGCGTTGGCCACGGCCAGGTCGCAGGTGGCGTTCGATGCGGCACCCACTTCGCCGAGTACGGCGCGGTAGCCGTTGCTGCGCGCCCAGGTCGTGAAGGCCTGCAGGCGCTCGGCGCCGATGGTGGCGCTGGCGCAGTCCGGCTTGGTGCCGGACGAATCGGCGTCGAGGTACTGGTGCACCTCGAACACCATGTTCTTGCCCGGGTCGACGATGCCCTTCATCACGGTGCCGTTCGCGGTGCCGTACCAGTCCTGCAGCCAGCTGTGCGCGCCGGTCCAGGCGTTGCCCGGCACGGTGACGACGTTGGTCGCGCCGGTGGTTCGGATCGCGGCCAGCGCGGCGTTGGCCGCCGCGAGCCACTGCTCGGTCGCGATGTCGTGCGGCTCGTTCATCAGCCCGAACGCGACGTTCGGATTGCCCTTGAACTGCGTCGCCAGGCGCGACCAGAAATCGGCGAAGGCCGCGTTCGGCACCTGCGCCGAGCCGATCAGGTTGCCGCGGTAGCGCGCGTAGTTGTGCGGATCGATCAGCACCGTGACGCCGGTGGCGGTGACCTGCTGCACGAAGGTGGTGAGCCGCGACAGCTCGGTTGCGTCGAAGGGCTGGTTCAGCGACGGTTGCAGCCGCTCCCACAGGAAGGGCAGGCGCACCGCGTTCATGCCCTTGCTCTTGAAGTAGGCCGCGCTCGACGCCGACGGGTAGACGTAGTCGGTGTTGTAGGTGCCGGGCAGGCTGCCGGGCGCGAACTCGGCGCTGGCGAGGCTGACGGCGCGCCACGAGAGCGTGGCCGCTGCGGGGGCGGGTGCAGGCGCAGGGGCCGGGGCGGGTGCCGGCGCAGGCGCGGGGGCCGGAGAGGGAGCAGGTGCCGGTGCCGGTGTGGGCGCTGGTGCGGGAGCCGGTGCAGGCGTGGGAGCCGGTGCGGGTGCAGGAGTCGGCGCAGGCGCCGGTGCTGGCGTGGGAGCGGGAGCCGGTGCCGGCGAAGGCGTGGGAGCAGGCGCTGGTGAAGGCGCAGGAGCCGGAGCCGGAGCCGGAGCCGGAGCAGGCGCCGGCGCCCCCCCGCCCACCGGCGACGGTGCCGGCGCATCGTCATTGCCGCCACCGCAGGCGGCGAGCAGCAGCAAGGCGCTCAGCGCCACGCGGCGGGAACGGAAAAGGATGTCGTTCATGGGCGAGGGTTCCGTAGGGGTCAGAAGCGGGTCGCGAGACCCCACTGCACGATCGTTGCGTCGAAGGTGTCGATGCCGGGCGAGCCCTTGCCGCCGAGGCGCCAGTCCGAGCGCTGCTGGTAGCGCTCGAGCTTCAGGTCGGTGGTCCAGTTGCCGAAGTGCAACTCCAGCTTCAGGCCGAGCGTGATGCCGCCGAAGGCCGACAGCCGCTGGTCGGCCGACGAGAACTCGGGCGTGCCGACCGGCCCCGGGTACACCGCGGTGTCGAGCACCGGGTCGTAGTAGAACGACGCGGCGTTCTGCGTGTAGTAGCGGAACGACGGCGTCACCGAGAACAGCTCCGACACCGGCTGCACCCACGCCGTCTCCAGCGTGTTCGAGCGGATGCCGAAGGTGTCGCTGTAGTAGCGGTAGCTCGTGCGCAGCGTGCCCGACACCGATTCGAAGTGGTGGTTCCAGCGCAGCATGCCGATGCTCGCATCGCGCTCGCGCGGCCGGTGGTCGTACAGCTTGTACGGGTCGTTGAAGTAGCCGCGGCCCACCGAGTAGGTCAGGCTCAGCTGCGCGATGTCGCGCGGCGACAGCGCCTGCGTCACGCCCAGCGTCAGCTCCGAGGTGGTCTTGCGCTCGTCGATGACGACCGCGTTGACCGGGTCGATGCGGTCGCGCGTGCCGGCGATGCCGATGTTGAACGTGGTGTTGTTGTCGGCGGTCGCGACGCGGCCTTCGAGCGACAGCGCGCTCGACTTGTAGTCGTTCTCGCTCGAGTGCGCGGTGCCGAGCGCGAGGGCGCCGCGCTCGAAGTAGCGCGTCACCTTCAGGTCGCCGGCCTTGCGCTTGTCTTCCATGCCCGGCGAGCGCGAGGCGCCCGACACGTCGCTGTAGTAGCGCGGCGTCGCGCCCGACACGTCGTCGATCACGCCCGAGCCCTCGATCGACCAGCGGCCGATCGGCGCCATCACGTACAGCGACGGCGCCTTCACGGTGATGCGGTTGAGCCGGCTGCCTTCGCTGCCGTCGTAGTACGGGTAGCGCACGTTGACGGCCTGGCTGTCCTTGTACTGCAGGTACTTGAACGCGATCAGGCCGTGCTCCGGCGGGTCTTCGGCGCGCGCCGCGCCCGCGGCCAGCACGCCCGGCAGCGCGAGCGCCGCGGCGACCAGGTTGCCGACGCGGGCCGTCTTAGTTGCAGCCACAACCGCCTCCGCCGACACCGGAGCCGCCCGAGGCCGCTTCCTTGCTGTTCAGGATGTGCACGTCGAAGCGCCCTTCGAGCGCGTCGCCGCCGAGGGTCATCTCCGGCTTCGCGAGCAGGCCCTTCTCCCACGGTTGCGGAGGTTGCAGCACGGAGCAGCCGGAGAGGGCGGCGCCGAGCACGAGCAGGGCGGTCAATGTCTTCCTGGTCATGGCAGCGGTCACTTCAGCGCCGCGACGATCGCGTCTTCGAGCGCCTTGCGCTCGTCCTCGCGGAACCCGGCGTGCATCTGGATCACCTTGCCGTCGGCGCCGATCAGCACCGAGGTCGGCATGCCCTTCACGCCATAGCGCTTCGGCGTGTCGCCCTGCGCATCGAAGGCCACCACGAAGCTCGCCGGCACCTCGGCCAGGAACTTGTCGGCGTCGGCCCGCTTCGAGTCGAGGTTGATGCCGACGATCTGCAGGCCCTTCGCGCCGTACTTCGCCTGCATTTCGTTCATCCACGGGAACGACTGCTTGCACGGGCCGCACCACGAGGCCCAGAAGTCGAGGTACACGACCTTGCCCTTCATCGCGCCGAGGTTCACCGCGCTGCGCGAACCGTTCAGCTGGAACTCGGGCGCCTGGGTGCCGGCGTCGACGGCGGCCGCGGGCAGCGCGGCGAAGAGGCTGGTGGACAGGGCCAGCGCGAGGGCGGACCAGCGGTTGATCGGGTTCATCAAGCGATTTCCTTCGAGACAGAAGCAGAAACAAGAACGGGATTGCGGCGGCGCACCTGCAGCGCCGCGATGGCGAGCACCAGCAGTGCGAGCCAGCGGGCATCGAGCGCGCCCGCGCCTTCGTTGGTCGATGGGGTTTCGGCCTGGGCCGACAGCGCCACCTCGGTGGCCTGGCCGGCGGACGACATCACCTTCAGCGTGCCGTGCATCGCACCGCCGCTGCCGGGGGCGAACACCACCGTCACCGTGCACGACTTGCCGGCGGCCAGCGTCCACGGCACGCCCGGGCAGGCATCGGAGGCCGAGCCGGACGCGACGATGAAGCCGGCGCTCGTCGTCACCGCCGAGATCGTCGCGGTCGCCGCCGAGCTGTTGGAGATGCGCACCGTCAGCGGATCACTGCGCGCACCGGTGCGCACCGTGGTCGAGCGGTAGTCGAGGGCCGTCGGCGCCACCGCGAGCGTGCCGGTGGCCGGGGGAGTCGTGCCACCACCGCCGCCGGTGTCGGGCGGGGTCGTGCCACCGCCGCCACCGGTGTCAGGCGGCGTCGTTCCACCACCACCGCCACCCCCGGTCGAGGCCGCCACGCCGCTGCCGCTCAGTGCGACATCCGGCGGGTTGCTGCCGCTCGAGGCGACCAGCAGCACCGCGCTGCGCATGCCGGCCACGTCGGGCACGAAGCTGACGACCACCGTGCAGCTCGCGCTGGCGGCCAGCGTGATGCCGCCGACGCAGGTGCCGCCGCCGACCGAGAACGCATTGGCCTGCGCGCCCGAGATGCCGATCGACGACACCGTCACCGGCCCCGGCCCGTTGTTCACCAGCGTCAGCGGGCTGCCGGTCGCCGTCTTGCCGACCTCGGTCGACGCGAACTGCAGCGCGTTGGTGTTGCCCTGCCAGGCCAGCACCGGCAGCACCGCCGTCGTGCCCTGGCCGGTCAGCACCACGCTGTTCGGCGAGCTGAACGCGTTCGACATGATCGTCACCGTCTCGGCCGCGTTGTCGGCCGCCGGTGCGTAGGTCACCGTCAGCGTGCAGACCACGCCGGGCGCCAGGCTGGCCGCGCAATCGTGGCTGGCCTTGAACTCGGTCGAGCTGCTGACGATGCTCGCGATCTGCAGCGCCGCGCTGCCGGTGTTCGACACCGTCACCGAGCGCGGCAGCGAGGTCGTGCCCATCGACACCTGGCCGAAGCCGATCGACGGCTGCGACAGCGTCAGCTCCGGCGACGCGATCGCGATGCCGACCCCGCCGACCGACAGCGAGGCCGTGCCGCTGGGCGCGTTGCTCGCGATCTCGACGCTGGCCGAACGCGGGCCGAGCGCGCTCGGCTTCAGCGCCACGGTCACCGTGCAGCTCGCCGCCGGCGCCACCGTCGCGCCGGCACAGGTGCCGCCGAGCACCATGTCGGCGGCATTGGTGCCGCTCGCGCTGACCTTGCTGATCTTCAGGTCGGCCTGGCCGTTGTTCGTGACCGTCGCGGTGCGCGCGGCACCGGTGGTCGCGAGGCCTTGCGCGCCGAGGTCCAGCACGATCGCGTCGAGCGCCAGCCCGGGCTGCGCGTTCGCATTGCCGGTGCCGCTCAAGGCCACCGTCGCAGCGGTGCTGCCCCCGCTGTGGGCGATCGCGAGGCTCGCGGCGCGCGCCCCGGTGGCCGCCGGCGTGAAGGCGATGTCGATGAAGCAGTTGCTGCCCGCGGCGACGCTGGTGCCGGCCTTGCAGGTCGAGGCCGAGGCGATCGCGAACTCCGCGGCCTGCGCGCCGCTCACCGTCAGCGAGTTGACCGTCAGCGCCGCGGTGCCGCTGTTGCCCAGCGTCACGCGCAGCGGGTCGGAGCTGGCGCCCACCGTCTGCGAGAAGCTCAGCGTGGTCGGCGACAGCGTCACCGTCGGCGAGCTGTCGGCGCCGGTGCCCGAGAGCGTCGCGGTGCTGCTGCCGGTGGCGCCGTTGTGGCCCACGGTCAGCGTGGCCGAGCGCGTGCCGGCGAGCGTGGGCTTGAAGGTCACCGTCACCGAGCAGGCGGTGCCGGCGGTGAGCGAGGTGCCCACCTTGCAGGTGCCGCCGCTGATGGCGAAATCGCTGCCCGCGGTGAGCCCGAGGCTGCTGATCACCAGGGCCGCGCCCGCGCCCACCGAGTTGTTGACCGAGAAGGTCTGCGCGGCGCTGGTGGTGCCGAGCGCCTGGCTCGTGAAAGTGAGGCTGCCCGGGCTGACCGACGGTGCCGGCTCGGGCGTGGTCGGCAGGTAGCTCGGCGTGCGGCCGAGCTGCTGGCCGATGTAGGCCGCCAGGTCGTTCAACTGCGCATCGGTGAGCTTCCCCTGCAGGAAGTTCATCTGCGTGTTGGTCACGATGATGCCCTTGATGTTGGACGCGCTCGTGCCGTTGGCGATGCGGTTCAGCGGGTTCGCCGGGATCGTGCCGTGGCAGGCGCTGTTGCTGCAGCTCTGCTTGCCGGCGACCAGCGTGGTCGTGAACAGCATCTGGCCGTTGCTGGCGCTCTGCGCCAGAGCGGGCCCGGCGGCGGCCAGCGCCAACGCCGGCGCCGCGAGGAGGTGAAGGAAGGTGCGCTTCATCGCATCAGGCCTTCATCCACGGCAGGTCCTGCCCGGCCACCGACCAGATCGCGTCGGTGTGGTCGCCGTTGGCGCCGCGCACGTTCGGGTAGCCCCAGGCGGTGGTGTTCATGTCGCTGGTGCTCACGCCCATCGCGCGCAGCACCATGCCCATCCACTGCGTGTACAGCAGGCCCGAGTACCAGTGCGGGTCCGATGACCAGTTGAACGAGTTCAGGTCGCGGTAGTCCAGCGACTGGCCGGTCTTGAAATAGCCGCCGGCATCGCCGAGCGCGATGATCGGGATGCAGCGGTTGTGGTGGTGGCCCGGGTTGCCGCCCGAGCCGAGCTCGAAGCCGCTCGCGATCAGCGCCTTGTCGAACAGCGTCTTGCCGTCGGCCGTCTTCACCTGGTCCATCTTCGCGGCCATGTCGAGCATGCAGCTCTCGAACTGCAGCTGCACCGCGGCGTTGAAGCCGGCGCGCTTGGCGCTGTCGTCCAGCGCGTGCGCGTAGTCGTTGTGCCAGGCGTGTTCCGGCTCCGGGCCGAAGGTGTACGAGGTGGAACCGTTCACGTAGACGCGGCTGATGCCGGCCGAGAAGGCGGCCACCACGATGTCGTTCCACAGCTGCTCCACCTGCGCCTGGCTCGGCGGCTGGCCATAGAAGCCGGCCGCCGATTCCAGCGACGAGGTGTCGCTGGTCGGGCGCTGGAAGGTGCTGCTGACCGGCGTCTGCGCGAGCTTGCCTTCGACCTGGTTCAGCAGGTCGAGGTAGTCGCCGAGCCGCGACTTGCAGTCGGCCGAGCACGAGGCATCGGCCATCACCAGGTCGGCGTGTTCCTTCACGCGGTCGACCAGCACCGTCTTGTCGGTCGGCGTCGGCGTGGGGGTGCCACCGCCGCCTGCGTTCTTGAAGAGGCGATCGAACAGCTTGACGTTGCTCTCGGCGGTCGGCGTGGTCTGCACGGTGGCGGTGCCGGATTTCGACAGCGACACCAGGTTGCGCACGATCGCCGGCTGCAGCACCGCGGTCGGGTAGAAGCTGCTCGAGCTGCCCAGCACCTGGTCGATGGTCGGGTTGGTGGCGTCGCCGCCCAGCGTGCCGCCGCGGTTGTGGCCGCTGCCCACCGCGAAGTCGAGCCCGTTGATGATGTTCAGCTTCGACAACATGCGTGCCGTCAGCTTCGAGCTCTTCGCCCGCAGGATGTCGCTGATCACCGTCATGTCGCCCGAGGCCTTGGCCGCGGCAGCGAGCTGGGCCTGGCGGATCGTGATGCCGCCGTAGCTCTGCGTTGCCGCAGGCGCCTGGTCGAGCAGCGGTCCGAAGAACTGGCTCTGGAACACGCCGTGCCAGGTGGTGGTGTGCACGAAGAAGCGCTCGGCCGAGGCGGCTGCCTCGGTGGCGGCGCGCGCCTCGCGCGGCAGCAGCGAAGGCAGCAGGGGCAGCGCGAGTGCGGTGCCGCCGGCGCCGAGCAGGAACTGCCGGCGCGACAAGGGGTTGAATGCGGGTTTCATTGCGCCCTCTGGATCGTGGTGAACTCGGTGCGAAGCGCGACGGATGCGAACAGGCTGCGCAGGTYGGCGCCGTTGGCGGCCTGCACGCGCAGGGCTTCCATCAGTGCGCCGTCGGCGGCGGTCTCGGGACGGCCGAAGCTGTAGCGGACGTAGTTGCGTGCGAAGCAGCGCTCGAACTGGCCGCTGTCGAGGATGTACTGCTGCGTGGCCGCCGGCGAGGCGACGGCGCGCGACGAGCCGTCGGCCAGCCGCACCAGCGCGGCGGTGTCGATCGGCTTCTCGCCGAGCAGCCCGCCCTTGTCATCGAGCACGCGTTCGGTGCTGCGCGCGCGGCCCAGCGAATCGAAGCCCTCGAAGGCGAAGCCCCACGGGTTCATCTGCGTCTTGTGGCAGCCGATGCACGAGGTGCCCTCCATCTCGGTGACACGTTCGACGCGCTGACGAGTGGTCAGCACGCCCGTGAGATCCGCCTTCGAGTTCGATTGGTCCATCGCCGGCGTCGGCATCGCCTCGCAGGTCAGCCCGAACAGCACGCGGCTGCCGCGCGAGATCGGCAGCGTCGTGTCGGTCGAGCCCTGGGCGATGTAGCCGATGCGGGTGAGCAGGCCCACGCGCGAGGCTTCGGTGAACAGCGGCGGGGCGGACTTGCCGTCCCACACCGCGGTCTTGTAGAGCGAGGCGATGTCGGCCGTCTTCGCGTACGAGTGGCGGTCGGTCAGCACCTGCTGCAGCGAGGCGTTGCGCGCCGCCAGGTACGAGACCATGTCCAGCACCTCGTTCACGGCTGCGTCGCGCGAGGTCGGCAGCGCCTTGAAGCTGCCGGCGAAGGCATCGAACTTCGGGTCGCCGACCTTGCCGTCGAGTGCCACCAGCTCCTGCAGCCGGAACCAGCCGCCGAAGAAGTCGCGCATCGCGCGGTCGGAGCGGCTGTCGGCCATCAGGCGCTGGATCTGCGCGGTGAAGACAGCGGGCTTGAGCAGCGAGCCGTCATCGGCCAGCGTGTTCAGCGCGGCGTCGGGCACCGAGTTCCAGAAGTGCAGCGCGAGCCGGGTGGCCTGCTCGTGCGCGGTGAGCGACACGCACGTTGCGTTGGCATCGGTGGCGGCCTGCCCCTTCTCGACGACGAAGTAGAACTTCGGCGACGCGATCATCGTGCCCAGCACCTTGGCCACCGAGGCCTGCGTCGCGGCATTGCCGGCGGCGGTGCGGTACACGTTCACCTCGGCATCGGTCAGCGGCTGGCGGAACAGCAGCCGGCCGGCCTTGCGGATGAAGCCGGTGACGCACGCATCGGCGGTGCCGGTGCAGGTGCCCAGCAGCGTGTTCAAGCGGTTGGCGTCGGCCGTCATCGACTTCGCGAGCGTCTCGGCGGTGTCGTGCAGCGCGGTCACCTGGCGCAGGTTCACGCCGGTGTCCAGGCGTTCGTAACCCTTGTGTCGAGATGTAGACGGGTCGACCGGCACGTCGGGCGGGAACTGCGTGGTGTCGCGCACCAGCGGCCCGACGCTCGCGGCGAGCGTGGCATCGCCGGTGAGCGCGGTGGTGACGTCGGTCAGCGCGTTGACCACCTGGTCGCGCGTCAGCCGGCGTGGTTTGGAGGCGGCGCTGCAACCGGGGCCGGCGACATCACCGGGCGTCACCGCCTTGATCGTCACGGCGGCGATCTGCGCATGGGGGTCGGTGTCGGCGGGCACGACCACGGCGTTGCCGTTGCCTCCGCCGTTGCCGGTGGGCGGCGCGGCCGCCGCGGGCGTCGATTCACTCGAGTCGCCATTGCAGGCCGCCGCGAGTGCTGCGACACAGAGGGCCAGGAGGTGGGATCGCATGGTGCTCTCGGTTGGATGGCTGGTTTCAGGGGGCTTCGGGGCGCGATTCTGTTGAAAACGGTCTCAGGAGAATTGACGGAGGTGTGACTGACGTGTGCCTGTACGAGGAGAAAACGCGGACGCAACCGAGCGCAACAGGCGTAACGGTGACGAGTTGAAACAGACGTTTTTTGGCCTGCCGGCAGAATGCGAGGGCATCAAGACCCCGGCATGTACCGGGGTCGGCACCGGAGTCGTGAGGGAGTTGATGGACAACGAGGTGTTCGTTTTCGGCCAGTGCGAAGTTCGCGTAGCGACGCGCGAGGTGCTGCTGGCCGGCACACAACAGGCGATGGAGCCGCGGCCGTTCGAGCTGCTGGTCTACCTGATCCGGCACCGCGGGCGCATCGTCAGCAAGGACGAGCTGCTCGACAAGCTGTGGTCCTTCGATTTCGTCACGGCCAGCGTGATCGCGCGCGCGGTGATGAAGATCCGCAAGGTGATCGGCGACGACGGCGAGACCGGCGAGCTGATCAAGACCGTGCACCGCACCGGCTACCGCTTCATGGGGCAGGTGCGCGAGAAGTTGGCGCCGCCGATGGTGCCCGCCGTGCTGCCCGCGATGCCGTCGCCGGCGCAGCCGGATCCGCTGCCGTCATCCGGGTCGGCCCTCGCGCCGGTGGCGGCCGCCACCGTGACCGCGCCGGTCTCGCTCGCGCTGCTGCCGTTCGAGAACCTGACCGGCAGCGGCGACCTCGACTGGCTGGAGCTCGGGCTGCTGTCGCTGGTGGTGCGCGACCTCGGTGCGCACCCGCGCATGCAGGTGAGCTCGATCCCGTCGCTGCTGAACGCGCTGCAGGCGGTGCCGAAGGAATCCGGCTTCGCCGACCGCGCCGACGACCTGGCGCGGCTGCTCGCGGTGCGGCACGTGGCGCGCGTCGAGGTGCACGGCGGGCCGCTGCGCTTCGAGCTGCGCTGCACGCTGGTCGGCGAGGGCCGCACCGACAGCACGATGCTCGCCGCCACCGGCCTGCCGAACCTCGGCCGCAACCTGGTGCGCTGGCTGGAGACGCGCTTCTTCCCCGGCGAAGCGGCGGCCGAGCTGCATCCGGACGCCGGCGACAGCGTGCTCGGCCGCGCGCTGCAGGCGATCGCCGAACAGAAATGGACGCTCGCGCTGGAGCTGCTCGACCAGGTGCTGCGCCTCGAGCCGGCGCACCTCGGCGCGCAGGTGGAGCGCCTGCGCGCGCTGGTGGCGATGGACGACAGCGCCGCCTTCGAACTCGGCGACGTGCTGCTGGCGCGCCTGCGCGAGGAGCCGAACCAGGCGGCCGAGGCCGCGGTGCACTTCGAGCTGGCGCAGGCCCACGTGCGCCGGCGCGTCAACGACAAGGCCAAGCACCACCTCGAGGAAGCGCTGCACAGCGCGCCCGGCAAGGCGGCGCGCGAATCGGTGGTCGCGACCACGCTGCTGCGGGCCGGCATCGCGATCAATGAATTCGATTTCACCGTGGCTTCGGCCTTGGTGGACCGGGCCGAGATGCTGTGCAACGGCAGCGGCAGCGTGTTCGACCAGCTGCGCATCCTGGCGCTGCGGATGGTGATCGAGGGCGAGACCGGCAGCATGGTGCAGGCCTGGAACCATGCGCGGCGCTCGGCGTCGCTGTACCGCGACCATGGCGTGCTGGTGGGCCAGGCGCGAGCCGAATGCAACGTGGCCAACTCGAGTGCGAGCCTGGGGCATTTCCGCATGGCCGAGGAGCATGGCGAGGCGGGTCTCGCGATCTCGCGCAGCCTGCAGGTGCCGACCGACTCGGCGGTGTCGGCGATGCTGCTGTGCGGTGTGTACCGGCAGCTGCGCAAGCCGACCAGCCTGGCGCGCGTGCTGTCGATCCTGGAATCGGTGGACACCGGCGACGGGCCGCGCAACGAGGGCTTCCGGCTGATCGGCCGGGCGCACTACTCGCTCGCGATCGGGCAGGTGGGCGAGGCGGCGTGGCGGCTGTCGCAGGCGGCGGACGAGGCGGCCGCGAAGGGTCAGGAGATGCAGCTGCATTTCGTGCTGCCGCTGCTGGCCGGTGCGCTGATCCACGACGGGCAGCTCGACGCGGCGGACGAGGCCTGTGGCCGCATCGCATCGCTGACGAAGCTGGCGCGCGACCGCAACCTGCAGGGCGCGCTGTGGCACAGCCAGGCGCAGCTGGCGCTGGCGCGTGGCGACCGCGAGCGCGCGATCGCGCTGCTGCGCAAGGGGCGCGACGTGACGCCGCTCGGCTGGTGGAACGCGCATTCGCGGCTGGATGGCGCGTGGCTGTGCATCGAGGAGGGYCGCTCGGGCGAGGCGGTGGAACTGCTGCGCGGGCTGGAGACCTGGCTCGACGAGCACCCGGCCGGGCTCGCGGTGGCGGCGCGGCTGTTGCACGCGCAAGGCCGCAGCGGCGAGGCGCGCGCGACGCATGCGCGGCTGGCGGCGAGCGTCGACGGCACGCTGCCGGCGTGGCTGCTGGAGCTGGGCGGCTGCTATGAGGGGCAGCGGGCGGTGGAGGTGCCGCGCGCGCCGTGCGTGGTGACGTGGTTGTGAGCTGGCGGCGCTGACACCGCGTCAGGAAGCGGAGCTCGCCAGCTCGTACGCGGTGCTGCGCCCGCCCGCTGCCGACTTGCGCAGTACGCCCAGGGCCAGCAACTGCGCGATGTCCCGCAGCGCCGTGTCCGCCGAGCACTTGGCGATGGCCGCCCACTTGCTGCTGGTCAGCTTGCCGTCGAATCCGTCGAGCAGGCGGTTGAGCAGCTTCACCTGGCGTTCGTTCATCGGCGTGCCGGCCCAGTGTTGCCAGAACCGCGCCTTGCCCAGCACGCCGTCGAGCGTGACCTGCGCCGTGGCGACGGCCCGGCCCAGCGTGCCGAGAAACCAGGCCAGCCAGCCGGTGGCATCCATCGGGCCCTTCTGCGTGCGTTCGAGGATGTCGTAGTAGTCCTTGCGCTCGCGCTGGATCTGCGCCGACAGGCTGTAGAAGCGCTGTCCGCTGCCGTCCGCACGGGCCAGGAACAGGTCGCCCACGGCGCGTGCGATGCGGCCGTTGCCGTCGTCGAACGGATGCAGCGTCACGAACCACAGGTGGGCGAGGCCCGCCTTGATCAGCGCGGGCTCGCCGGTGTCGTCGTTGGCCCAGGCGAGGAACCGCGCCATCTCGGCGGGCAGCGACGCGGCGGGGGGTGCCTGGAAATGCACCTTGTGGCGGTTCGCGGGGCCGGAGACGACCTGCATCGGCCCGCTCGCATCGTCGCGCCATTGGCCGACGCTGATCCTGCTCATGCCCGAGTAGCCGGTCGGAAACAGCGCCGCATGCCAGCCGAACAGCCGCTCGGCGGTCAGGGGCTCGGTGCTGCGCGATGTGGCATCGAGCACCATCTCGACGACGCCCTCCACATGCCGGTCCACCGGCGCCAGCGCGCCGATGTCCATGCCGAGCCGACGGGCGATCGACGAGCGGACCGAGGCGACGTCCAACACCTCGCCCTCGATCTCGCTGGTCTTGAGCACGTCATCGGTCAGCGCGGCCAGATTGACCTCATCGCGCAGCGCCGGCTCGACATCGGCCAGGCGACCGAGCAGAACCCCCAGGCCATGGCTCACGTCCGCCCGCGGCTGAGCGAGCGCGGACAGGTCATGGCGCCACTGCGGCCAGTCGTCCGCCTGCCAGATGTAGAGGTTTTCTCCGCGCTGCATGCGGTGATTAAGCCCTGGATTCGCCGCAGGCGGGCGGAGGGGAATGGGAGTCGAACCCACCCGGCGGCGCATGGCGCCACCCACCGGGTTTGAAGCCCGGCCGTCCCACCGGGGACGCTTCCCCTCCTGTGTTTCATTCAGCGCATCGTCATCGCAGGGCCTGTGAACAACGCGGTGTCGCTGCGCAACCGGTGCTCGTCGCCGACGCGGCGCAGCAGCCCGATGCGGTCGAAGTACTCGAGGATCTGGATCGCGCGCTTGCGGCCGAGGCCGGTGGCGTCGCGAAAGCGCGCGGCCGTGACGGCGCCGTCGGCATCGCCCGCGGCGACGCTGCGCACGTGCGCGGCCAGTTGCGCCATCGTGGCCGGCGCGCAGTACAGGTCTTTCGCGACCTGGTGCAGCTCGCCGCGCTGCGCGAGCCGTGCGAGCGTCGTGCGCATCAGCACCTCGCCCTCGCGCGTGTCGCGGGCGAGGTCGCGCACCCAGCTGCCGTCGAAGCCGGCGGTCGCGAGCAGCGGCGCCACCTTCTGCGCGATGCGCTCGTCGGCGGCCGACAGGCGCAGCGCATGCTCGGGCAGGTGCACGAACGCGCCGCGCACCGTGACGACGCCCTCGGCCTGCAGCGCGGCGAGCAGCGCGCTCCACGGCGGCGGCGGCAGGCGCGGGCAGGCTAGGCGGCGCAGCCGGGCGGCATCGGGGCCGGGCACGTCGGGATCGCTCGCGTGGAAACGGCGCAGCGTGTCGATCACCGCGCTGCGTGCGGTGGCGCGTTGCGCGGGGCCCAGGGTCCAGTCGGGCGCATCGGCCGCGGCCTGCGGGGCGAGGCC
>NZ_JBFUGN010000046.1:0-15693 GCF_056402895.1 Rhizobacter sp. P3_B12
CTGCAGGGTCGCGCGGTCATCCTCCTGCAGGGTCGCGCGGTCATCCTCGACCGGCTGACGCTGCCGGCCAGCCTCTTCAAGGGGCTGACCGAGAAGCGGCTGCGCGAGCGGCCGAGCACGCTGTACCAGCTGTACCAGAACGAGTTCGGCATCACCGTCGTGCATGCGCGCGAACGCGYCCGCGCGGCGGCGGCCGACCGGCATGTGGGGCGACTGCTCGGCATCGCGGCCGGGCTGCCGGTGATGCAGGTGCACCGCGTCGCGCTGACCTTCGGCGACAAGCCGGTGGAGCACCGCGAATCGACCATCAACACCGCCCAGCACGACTACGTGAGCCTGTTGTCCCGGAAGGATGCTGCCCGATGACCGCTGTTGCCGATACTGTTGCCGACGCTTTTGCCAATGGCCCGCTGGACCTGCTCGCCGCCTACAAGGTGGCCGAACGCGCGGCGCGCGCGGCCGGCGCCCACCTGCAGGCCTCGCGCTCGCGGCTGAACGCGGTGGCGCTGATGCGCAAGCAGCCGGGCGACCTGGCCAGCGAGATCGACCACGAGGCCGAGCAGTTGATCCACGACGTGGTGCGCCGCGCCTACCCGGGCCATGCCTTCCTCGGCGAGGAAACTGGCCGACGGGAAGCCGTTGCCGCGGGTGACGGCGACCCGCCGCTGTGGGTGGTCGATCCGCTGGACGGCACCGCCAACTACCTGCGCGGCTACCCGCAGTACGCGGTGTCGGTGGCGCTGGTGGTGGGGGGCGAGCCGGTGGTGGGGACGATCTTCGACCCCTGCCGCAACGAGTTCTTCGCGGCGATCCGCGGGCGCGGCGCGCGGCTGAACGGCGCGGCGCTGCAGTGCGCCGAGCGGGCCCGGCCGAKCGATGCGCTGGCCGCGACGGTGTTCCCCAAGCCCACGTCGCCGCGCATGGCGAGCTACCTGGGCGAGTTCGGCCGCGTGCTGCGCAGCTTCGGCGGCGTGCGGCGCTCCGGCTCGATGGCGCTGGAGCTGGCCTACCTGGCGGCGGGCAGGATCGACGCGTTCTGGGAGCACGACATGGGCGCCTGGGATGCCGCCGCCGGCATCGTGCTGCTGCGCGAGGCGGGGGCCGGGATCGAGGCGCGCGACGGGCGGCCGCTGCTCGAGAGCCGCTCGCTCGCCGCCAGCACCCCGGCGATGCGCGAGGCCTTCGCGGCCTTGCTCTCGCAAACCGGCTGATTCACACCCGAAATTCACACCCCCGGCGGCGTTAAGCTGCGCCCCATGGACAAGAGAACCGACCTCACCGCCCGCAATTTCCCGTCAGCCCGCCAGGAGGCCGACAAGCCCCAGGCCCCGGCCAGCCGCTACGACGGCCCCGAGAGCGCCTACCGGCTGGCGTTCACCGACACCACCTTCCTGCTGCGCGAGGAACTGCGCCCGGTGCGCATGCAGCTGGAGCTGCTGAAACCGGAGCTCGTGCAGAGCGAGCAGGGCATCGAATCGACGATCGTGATCTTCGGCAGCGCGCGCATCGTGTCGCCGGAGGTCGCGCAGCGCCTGCTGGGCGACGCGCAGGCCGCCGGCGATGCCACGGCGCTGCGCATCGCCGAGCGGCACGTGGCGATGTCGCGCTTCTACGATGAGGCGCGCAAGTTCGCCGAGATCGTCACGCTGAGGTCGAAGACGCTCGCCACGCCGATCTATGTGGTGACCGGCGGCGGCCCCGGCATCATGGAGGCGGGCAACCGCGGTGCCTACGAGGTGGGCGGCAAGAGCATCGGGCTGAACATCGTGCTGCCGCACGAGCAGGCACCGAACCCCTACATCACGCCGGAGCTGTGCTTCCAGTTCCACTACTTCGGCATGCGCAAGATGCACTTCCTGATGCGCAGCATCGGGCTGGTGTGCTTCCCCGGCGGCTTCGGCACGCTCGACGAGATGTTCGAGGCGCTGACACTGATCCAGACCGGCAAGTGCCGGCGCCGGCCGATCCTGCTGTTCGGGCGCGAGTTCTGGACGCAGCTGATCAACTTCGAACTGCTGGTGCAGACCGGCATGATCAGCGAGGTCGACCTGCAGCTGTTCCGCTTCGTCGAGACGGCGGAGGAGGCGTGGAGCGTGCTGGAGGCCGAGTACGGCATGGCGCTTGCCGAGGTGGACCCTGACGACAAGAACCATTTCGCGACGGACCTCTGACATGAGCAAACAGATCAGCATCATCGGCGCGCCGACCGACATCGGCGCCGGCACGCGCGGCTCGAGCATGGGGCCGGAGGCCTTGCGCGTGGCCAACATCGTGCCGGTGCTCGAAGGCCACGGGCTGGAGGTGGCCGACCGCGGCAACCTGGCCGGCCCGTCGAACCCGTGGCTGCCGCCGGTCGACGGCTACCGCCACCTGCACGAGGTGGTGGCCTGGAACCAGGCGGTGCACACCGCGGTGCATGCCGAGCTGGTGCTGGGGCGGCTGCCGATCCTGCTGGGCGGCGACCACTGCCTGGGGCTGGGGTCGATCAGCGCGGTGTCGCGGCACTGCCGCGAGACGGGCAAGAAGCTGCGCATCCTGTGGCTCGACGCGCATGCCGATTTCAACACCAACATCCTGACGCCGAGCGGCAACCTGCACGGCATGCCGGTAGCGTGCCTGTGCGGGCACGGCCCGAAGGAGCTGATCGAGATCGGCGGGCACGTGCCGGCGATCAACCCGAAGTGGATCCGGCAGATCGGCATCCGCAGCGTCGACGAGGGCGAGAAGCGCTTCGTGCACGAGATGGACCTGGAGGTGTTCGACATGCGCTACATCGACGAGATGGGGATGCGGCATGCGATGGAGCTGGCGCTGGCGACGCTGGATGCGAACACGCATTTGCACGTGAGCTTCGACGTGGACTTCCTCGACCCCGACGTGGCGCCCGGCGTGGGCACCACGGTGCGCGGCGGGCCGACCTACCGCGAAGCGCAGCTGTGCATGGAGATGATCGCCGACACCGGCCGGCTCGGCTCGCTCGACGTGATGGAGCTGAACCCGGCGCTGGACGTGCGCAACCGGACGGCGGAGGTGGCGGTGGACCTGATCGAGTCGTTGTTCGGGAAGAGTACGTTGATGCGGAAGTAGGAGCGTACCGCCGACCCTTTCGCAGGGAACCGGCGGACCGGCGCTGTTACTCAACCTGCAAGATGCTGCGGAGATGTCACCTGCAGCCATAAAAGACTTGCAGGAGACACCATGACGACCGAGATTCGCCTGTGGCGAAGGCACTTCATCGAGCTGACGGAATCGCTCTACCGCTTGCGCGGGCAGACGCTGCCACCCGTTGGCGACGCGTTCGAGGGAGGCTGGCAGACGACGCTGCAATTGCGCGATGTCGGGTTCCGGCTGCTGCACGAGGATCCTGACGACAGCATCGGCAGGTTTGCCCTGCAGTGCTCCTTCTGCACCCTCCCCCAGGAACCACCGGCCGATGAGTTGATGCGCGCGGCGCTGGAGATGAACCACGTCCTGGCGCGGCAGGGCGCCGGCATGTTCGTATTGGATACCGACACGCGGGAACTGATCTACAGCGTCCTGTCGCCCTTGCAAGGTGCCACCGCGACAGGCGTGCTCGGAACGATGGAGGGCCTGATTCCCTGGGTCGATCACTGGCGGGCCACGATGCCCCGAGCGATCTGCCATTGATGGACGAGACGGGAGCCGTCAGCATGCAGAGCAGTGCCCTGTCCACCCCATCGGACCACCCGACGCCCTTTCTGACGATCGACTTCACCGTGCAAGGGGAGTCGTTGTCACTGACTCGCGTCACCGGTGTCCGCGCCGGCGATCAGCTGGTCATCGAGTGCCGGATGGGGGCTGTTCCATCGGGGCATGAAGCGCTTCTGTACGAGCGGTTGCTTCATCTGAACTTCCAGTTCTGCACCTTGCAGAGCAGCGGCTTCAGCATCCACCCCGACACCGCGGAAGTCACCTGCGCCGAGACGCACGACCTCGACATCGCAAGCGCCGAGGAGCTGTACGCCCGCGCGGTGCGCCTCGCGGCTGCCGTCCGGAGGTGGCGCCCGTTCCTGTTCGGCGAAGAAGCCCGTTGATTCCAGCGGACGAGCCCGATTCCGATGGCGCTCGCCCTCTCCAAAACCTGAAGTTCCTACCCACCATGTTCGATTGCTTCAAAACCTGGCGTGCTCCGACTGAAGACATCAGCAATGCCAAAGATCATGGCGGCAGCGATGAGAGTTCGACAGACGAGCAGATGCAATCAGGCCCGACTCTAAAGAAAAGAAGCAAGGTCTCAGTGAGCACGGCTGTTCAATCGATGTTGACCGAGGGAGACGCCGCTCACGAAGCGCTTGAGGCAACCATCAAGGTGCTGGACGAGGCCATCCAAGCCGAACGAACGACTTGGAGCAAGAAGTTCACGCCCGACTCGGACTTCAAGAGGCTGATGAACGAGTACCGCCTCGGCTATCAGCAACTGCGCGCAGACCGGCAACTCGGCCGTACCAATCAACACGACATTGAAAAACGTGTAACTGCACTCGGCACCCTGCTTGCACAAGCCTACGGATTGGCCACCAAAGACGATTGGACCAACGAAACAAAGGATCGATGCAAGAACATGGGCGAGGCCTATGTTGATCCGTCGGTGTTCGTGAATGACCTCAGCAGCGGGCTCCTGATTGCAAAGACCCTCCTGGGGTTGGTTCTCGACATCGCAGCGGTGGCAGCGCCCACCCACGCCATTGCATTGAAGACTGCAAAGGCAAGCTTCAACATTGCCTATGCGGTCCTCCAGTCGTTCGTCACGTGCTGTGTCGGGATCGTGGGAAGTGGCACGAATCAAAGCAAGGTCGTACAGGAAACGGCCTTTGTTGCGCCCCGGTTCATGCCCGATCAACCCACCGTCAGCTACAAGGACTGGGACGGCAACGACGCGCCCCCTCCTTCGATGGCTCATGTCAAACGGGATCTCAAGCTCGTCAAGAAAGTCATCGAGGCGAGCCTGAACGGGCGCGGTGCCATCGAGACCATGAAGGAGAAGCTGGAGCGGCGAAAGACGCACACCGATCAGTTGATCGAGCAGGGGAAGAAGAAGGACGATGGCGGCAAAGCCCTGGAGCTGGCAGGCCCTGAGAAACTGAGGCTGCAAAGACTCACCGACCATCGCGACTTGATCACGGACTTGCTGAAGGCCTTGACCATTGATAGGTCGATTGACAGCGACGCCCCCCCCGCCTCGTCAGGGGTACATGAAGATCTGCGGACGCACCGGACTCGGTTGATCGACGAACTGGCGGTCGGAGATCGGATGACACGAACGAACGTTCAGCACCACGTCGGTGACGGGAAGTGGGTGCGCAGCATGCTGAACATGTCCAACGGCCTTGCCTCGGTCGTCAAGGCTGGACATGAAATCGCTTCCCACGCGAGCGGCTACGACGCCGGCAAGATCACCGCAAGCGTTGTTTCGGCGACATTGAGCCTCACGCAGGTGTTGTTCTATCGATCCACGCAGGGATCCGCATCCGGAGGGGACCATTGCAACAAGATTGCCAGCTTGTTTGCGTTGATCAGCCAGACCGAGCGGGGCAACCTCAATCGGGAGAACAGCCTCAGGATCGATCGAAACAAGCTGGACAAACTGGTGATCGGTCCGTTCATGACGCGAATGAAAACAATGAACAAGGTCCTGAAATTTCGCAGCAGCGTTCTCATGTCGGCCATCATCGGCCACATCAAGAGCGCTGATGCGCTGAAAGAAATTCCCGGCAGGCCCGGCGAGCGAAGCGTTCCCTTGACGTATGCGGGACTCCAGAAAAAGTTCAATGCCCTCATCAAGGAAAGGGAGGACGAGGAAAAGAAACCCAAGAAAAAGGCGGACAGCAGCTGCGACGCAAGTACCTCCAACAGCGATGACTCCCCCGACCGAGGCTCCGTCGAGACGACAAGGAGCGCCATCGATGATTTCGTCGGCTATGCGCTGAGCAAAGTCAATGCGTCAGGGTCTGCGGTCGGCCAAGTCAATCACTTGCTGGAAATGCTCGGCAAAACTGATCTCGCGGCCAAGTACGCGGAAGAGGGGAACCTGCACGCTCTCCACGAGGAAGATCTCTTGGATGCTCAGGTCATGCAAGTGCTCATCGGGTCCCTCAGCCACGCGCGGTTCCTGTATGACGGCATCGCCTGTGACAATGAAGCGCGCGCCAGGTGGTGTGACGAGCGCCTCATTCGATGGGGCGCCGAAACCGAAATCCGCGTTCGCACCGGAAATGGCCCGCAGATTGCAAGCAAGGGCGGCGTTGCGTTTGCCAATGGCGTGGGAGGCAATGGCAGCTTCTTCGCGATCAAGGCGGGGATCACCGTGGCGTCGAGCACCACCCAGTTGATTGCCGGCTTCGACAACCCCTGCTCCGACTGGATCGACCTGGTCGGCAGCCTGTTCTCCTGTGTCGGTCCCGTCTGCGGCTCGACCTCCGGCTACTCCTACAGGAACACGAAGCTGAAGAACGACATGCGCGCTGCCTACAAGGTGGCCGGCGTGGTCGTGCCACCCAACAGCGGAATCCAGAAGAAGGGGGAACGAGATTTCATGCCGGTGTTCAGCGCGTCATCCCTGCGACGGCGAGCCGAGGATTTCGACACCCTCATACCCCCCCAGATCGATGTGGACGACCTGCCTCCGCCTTTCGACTACGAGTGTGAAACCTCGGTCCTCGGAGAGATGTGGGACCAGGCGGTGAAGCCCGTGCCGTTGTTTTCAACGAAGCTCCTGCGGAAGTGGGCGAGTCCTCCGACTCGGATGCCGGGCAGGTTGGATCCAGATCCCATCGCGACCCTCCGGAAATCAAGGCTGGCGCCACCGCGCTACGACGCGACCAAGAAAGACTCTTCAAGCGGTAGCGAGTCGACCGCTGTCGATGGACTGTCGGAGAGTGATTCCGGAGCCAACACGGATACCGAGTGCGACGGCACGGACGGATCAAAGCTCAACCACAGGCATGGAAGTGGCTCCAATGTCACCACCACGGTCCCGGGCGAGGTCCGTGGCARCCAATCTGCGCGCAGCGACAAAAGCGAGGATTCCTCCCCTCGGCTTGCACCGAAGGGCAAGGGCAAGGTCAACGGCGGCAACAAGACATCGGAAGAATATTCGGAAGGGCTGGAAGCCATCGGCATCTTCGGCTGACCTCAGCGCCCGATCGCAGGCACGCCCACAGCGTGCGTCAGCGCATCCACACCAGGGCGGTTCACCCCCCGCCCCTCCGCACCCACCTCCATCCACCCCGCCTCCACCATGTCCAGCTGATGCACCCCCCTGTACACCGCGAAATACAGGCTGACCCCGAGCACGCCGAACTCCGCCGCACTGGCCTGCTCGCTCAGCGGCACGCGCAGCACCGGCACGCCGCCGAACGTGAAGGTCTCGACCGCGGCGCCGCCCAGCGGCTGCAGCGTCGAGCTGTCGCGGAAGACCACGCCACCCGCGCCGTCGAAGCCCATCTCCACCGCACTCGCGTCCACCCCGCGCAGCGCGCGCCATGAGCCGCTGCCGTCGGGCTGCACCTGGCGCAGCGCGATGAACTGGTCGAGGCTCGCGAGCGTCATCCCGAACGGCTCGCCCTCCTCGTGCACCCGCGCGTACCCACCGGTGCGCCACTGCACGCGGGCATGGTGCCGGTAGCGCTGTGCGCCGTCGGGCCAGCTGCCGCTCACCGCCACGTCGGCGCTGCCGCCCACGTCGTCGCGCGCGATCGCGCGGCCCGCCAGTTCCTCCACGTCGCGCAACTCGGCCGCGATCGCGACACCGCTTCGCAGTTGCAGCACGCGCCCCGCGTCCAGCCGCTGCGCGAGCGTCCCTTGCGGATCGCCCTCCAGCCAGCCCGCGGTCTCATCGAGAAAATCCGATCGTTCGCTGATCGGCGCATAGCCGTGAAACGCGGTGTCGACGGCCGGATCGAAACTCCAGCGGCTTCGCGACGCCAGCATCGCGCCCGTCACCGGCCCGGCCACCAGGTTCGTCGCGGTCGCCGTGTACACCGGGCCGTCGCGGCCCGGATCGGCCGACAGCTCGAACACCCCCGCCCCCGCCTGCGCGTTGAACCAGGCGTCCGACGGCCGGTGCAGCATCGCCATCAGCCCGCGCGTCTGCTGGCCGAACCAGGCCACCGCCTGCTCGTGCACCGACACCGCCTCGTCGCGATGCAATCCGTCGGCCGCCGCGATGTAGTCGTCATCGAGCGCCAGGTCGACCAGGCCCGCTCCGCGCCGGACAACAGCCTCGGCCTCTTCGCGCGCCACACCGCCCCACACCAGCTGCTCGACGCGCGTGCGCACCGGCGTGAAGAGATACGCCGTGCGGCCCGCCTCGTACGGCCTCGCCAGCAGCACATGCTCGTCGCCCACCGGCGTGCCGGTCGATGCATCGATCGCCGACGCCGGCACCTGCGCCACCAGCCGCGCAGTCGCCAGCAGCGCCGCCTGCGCCGCACTCAGCACCAGCGTGTAGCGGCCTTGCGCATCGGTCTCGGCCACCGGCTCGTCGCCATCGCACCGCAGATCGTCGTTCGCATCGATGCACACCAGCGCGCCCTGCAGCGGGCCGCGCATCACCTTGCCGGTCAAGGTGAGCCCGCTCGGTGCCGGCGGTCCGGGGTCCGGCGTGGACGGGGCCTCGCCACCGTCGCCTCCGCCGCCGCAAGCGCTCAACACCACGCAGGCCGCCGCCACGCTGCACGCGGCCATGACACCCCCTCGCGCGAAGCGCCTGATCGTCCTGCTCATCGACGCTCCCTGTTGGACTGGCGCGGATGGTAGGGCGGCAATGTCATCGATCAGCCATGTACGGCGGCAAACGATGTAACGGTCAGTGCGCGATCACCTCGCAGCGACCGTGCATCCTACGAAAGACCCGCGGCTCGACCGCGCCAGGCTGTGCGAACAGCCCGCGCCGCGCGGCCTTCGCCTGCGCTTCGAGTGCGCCGTACCGCCCACCCTCGCGCCGCCGGAAATGGTCGCTCCACGCATGCCCTTGCGCCACCATCCAGGCCGCCACGTCGTCGCCATCGATCGACACGCGGGCGATGCTGCGGTGGTAGCGGTCGTGCGCCGTCGTCTCGAACCGCACACGCCGGTGCAGCACGCGCCGCGCCAGCGCCTCGGTCGCCTGCGGTCCCCAGGCCTGGCAGTGCTCCGGCGCATCGATGCCCTGCAGGCGCAGCTTCGTCGGCTTCGCCCGGGGCGACGCGCCATCGACCCGCACCCACAGCGTGTCGCCATCGGTCACGTGGGTCACGACGCCGCTGGCGGCCTGCACCGGCCCCGCCGCCAGCAGCGCGGCCAACCACACCCCACCCAGCCACCTCATGCGCAACATCAACCGCCGAAGATCCCGCGCACCAGCCACCAGACGAACGCGCCGAACAACAGCAGCCACACCAGAACCACCAGCAGCGCGCCCCACCACCACCGCGGCAGCTTCTCGCGCGTGCGTTCGGCCTCGACCAGCAACGCCTGCCACAGCGGATCGGGCGTCATCTTGCGCACCAGCGCGACGCCCAGCGGGATGATCAGCAGGTCGTCCAGCTGCCCGAGCACCGGGATGAAATCCGGGATCAGGTCGATCGGGCTGACCGCATAGGCGATCACCGCCACCGCGACGAGCTTCGCGCCGCGCGGCGCCTGCGGGTGCTTGAACAGCTTCCACAGCGCGATCAGGTAGGTGGCCAGCCGAGCGGTGTTGGCTGCGCGCAGCAGCCGGGATTTGCGCAACATCATCGGGGGTCCTGGGGACTGTTGACACTACGAATCGGCCGCACGCTCCATGTCCTTGAGCATGCGGGCCAGGCGGTCGTTGAGCTTCTCGGTGGTGAGTTTCTCTCGAAAGCGCTCCACCATCAGTGGCAGCGCGAACGGGCTGGGCACCTCGAGCTCGACGAACGCGATGCGCTGCCCCCGCATGCGCTCCAAGCTGGCGGCGAGGCGCCGGATATCAAGCTCCTGGCTCAGCACCTCGGTCTGCGCCTGCCCGAGCAGCCGGTTGCCGGCGTCGTACTTGCGGAACACCTCGTAGAACAGCGTGCTCGACGCCTGCAGCTGGCGCGCGCTCTTGGGTTGCCCCGGGTAGCCGGTGAAGATCAGCCCCGCCACCCGCGCGATCTCGCGAAAGCGCCGCCGCGCCAACTCGCTGGAGTTCAGGCTCGCGAGCACGTCGCCCAGCAGGTCGTCGTCGCCGAAAAGTTCACCATCAAGCAGCGGCCGCGGGTCGATCGGCAACGCACTCAGCAACTCCAGCCCGTAGTCGTTGATCGAAATGCTGAAGGTGTTGGGCGCGTCGCGCGCGAGCCGCCAGGCCAGCAGGCTCGCCAGGCCGATGTGCACGTTGCGCCCGCCGAACGGGTACAGGAACAGGTGCTGCCCCTCGCGCGAGCGGATGCGCTCCACCAGCAGCGTGCCCGGCGTCGGCAGCCGCGAGAGCCGCTGCTGCGCCTGCAGCATCGGCCGCGCGGCCTGCAGCTCCGGCGCACCGAAATCGCCGGCGTCGACCGCGGCCAGCACCTCCAGCACCGCATCGGCCAGCTCGCTCGACAGCGGCATCTTGCTGCCGTTCCAGTTCGTCACGACGCCCTTGCGGCCCTCGGCACGCCGCACGTAGGCCGTCATCTCCTGCGTGCGAACGTACTCCAGCGTGCGGCCCGCGAAGACGAAGCAGTCGCCGGCCCGCAGCCGCGCGATGAAGCCCTCCTCCACCGTGCCGATGCGCCCGCCGCTCAGGTACTTCACCTGCATCGCCGAGTCGGCGACGATGGTGCCCACCTGCAGCTTGTGGCGCCGCGCGATGCCGCGGTCGGGCACGCGATACACGCCGTCGATCGCCTGCACGCGGTGGTATTCCGGGTAGGCCGCGAGGCTCGCGCCGCCCTGCTCGACGAAGGCCAGCGCCCAGTCGAACTCGTCGCGCGCCAGCGTGCGGTAGGCGTGCGCTGTGCGCACCTCGTCGTACAGCGCATCGGCCGTGAAGCCGCCGCCGAGCGCCACCGTCACCAGGTGCTGCACCAGCACGTCGAACGGCTTGTCGGGCGTCGCACGCTTCTCGATGCGGCCCTGCTTTGCCGCGCGGCGCGCGGCCACCGCCTCCACCAGCTCCAGCGTGTTGGTGGGCACGAGGGTGATGCGGCTCGGCCGCCCCGGCGCATGGCCGCTGCGGCCGGCGCGCTGCAGCAGCCGCGCGATGCCCTTGGCCGAGCCGATCTGCAGCACCCGCTCGACCGGCAGGAAGTCGACGCCCAGGTCCAGCGACGAGGTCGCGACCACCGCCTTCAGCCGCCCTTCCTTCAACCCCAGCTCCACCCACTCGCGCACGGCAGGGTCGAGCGAGCCGTGGTGCAGCGCGACGCTGCCGGCCCATTCAGGCCGCTGCTCGATCAGCATCTGGTACCAGGCCTCGGCCTGCGAGCGCATGTTGACGAACACCAGCGTCGTGCCGGAGCGCTCGATCTCGTCGACCACCGGCTGCTGCATCTGCTTGCCGAGGTGGCCGCCCCATGAGAAGCGGCCGGGCTCGTGCGGCAGCAGCGTGTCGATCACCAGCGTCTTGTCGAGGCTGCCCTGCACTTTCGTGCCGGGCGTGTCGCCGAGCAGCACGCGCATCGCATCGTCCAGGTTGCCGAGCGTCGCGCTCAGGCCCCAGGTCGCGAGGCCCGGGTTCCAGCGCTTCAGGCGCGCCAGCGCCAGCTGCACCTGCACGCCGCGCTTGTTGCCCATCAGCTCGTGCCATTCGTCGACGATCACGGTGTGCACGCCGGCGAGTTCGTCGCGCGCGGCCTCGCGGGTCAGCATCAGGCTCAGCGATTCGGGCGTCGTCACGAGCACGCTCGGAAAACGCCGGTCCTGCCGCGCGCGCTCGGCCGACGGCGTGTCGCCGGTGCGCAGCCCCAGGCTCCAGCCGCTGCCCAGCTCGGTCAGCGGCACCTGCAGCGCGCGCGCCGAATCGGCGGCCAGCGCGCGCATCGGGGTGATCCACAGCACGCCGAGCGGCGGCGGCTGCGGCGCCAGCGGGTCGATGCCGAGGCGCGCGGCATTCGCGAGCGCGCCGAACCACACCGCATAGGTCTTGCCGGCGCCGGTGGTGGCATGCAGCAGGCCGCTGCGCCCCTTGGCCAGCGCGGCCCAGACCTGGCGCTGGAACGCGAACGGCTTCCAGCCGCGCTGCGCGAACCAGCGCGCGCCCAGTGTCATTGCGCTTGCGGGTCCCGCGGGCGCAACGCCAGCGCCACGCGCGTGACCCGCCCGTCCGCCATCTCGCTGACCCGGAAGTGCGCGCCATGCCAGTCGACGCTGTCGCCCTCGGCATGCCCGCGCGCCAGGTTGTCGGTCAGCCAGTCGCCGAGCGACGGCCCGCCGCTGTGCGGCACCGGCAGCTGGAAGAACTCGAACACGTCGGCCAGCGGCAGGTTCGCATCGAGCGTCAGCCGGCCCTGCACCGCGCGTTCGGTGTCCGGCGGCAGCGCCGGCGGCTCGACGACACCGAGCCGGTGTGCCACCCAGCGCAGCGAGATGCCCTGCATCAGCAGCGACGCCAGCACCACGCCGAACGCGACGTTGAAGAAGCGGTAGCTGTCGGGCACGCGCGCCATCAGCGGGAACAGCGCCAGCACGATCGGCACCGCGCCGCGCAGGCCGACCCAGCCGATGAACAGGCTCTGCGCCGCCGGAAAGCGCAGCGGCGCCAGGCACAGCCACACCGCCAGCGGCCGCGCGACGAACAGCAGCGCCGCCACCACCGCGACGATCGGCACCGCCATGTCGAGCATCTGCCGCGGCGACACCAGCAGCCCGAGCAGCACGAACAGGCTCGCCTGCGCGGCCCACGCAAAGCCGTCGAGCGCCGACGACGCGCCATGCGCCGCCGCCTCGGCACGCGCGCGCACCTGCAGCCCGAACAGGTAGACCGCAAGGAAGCCCGAACCCTCGACCAGCCCCGCCGCGGCGAACACCGCCAGCCCGCCCGACAGCACGATCAGCGCCAGCAGCCCGCTGTGCTCGACCGTCAGCGTCAGCCGGTTCAGCAGCCAGGCCACGCCCCAGCCGCCGGCCAGCCCGATCGCGAGGCCGAAGCCCGCCTGTTGCACCAGCAGCAGCGCCAGCTCGCCCGGCCCGGCGTTCGAGCGGATCACGGCCGTCATCGCGAGCGTCAGGAACACCGCCATCGGATCGTTCAGGCCCGACTCCATCTCGAGCGTCGAGGACACCCGCTCCGGCAGCTGGATGCCGGCATGGCGCAGCAGCGAGAACACCGCCGCCGCATCGGTCGACGCGACGATCGCGCCGAGCAGGAAGCCGTAGCGCCAGTCGACCTGCAGCACCGCCATCGCGACCGCGCCGACCATCAGCGCCGTCAGCACGACGCCGAGCGTCGCGAGCCACAGAGCAGGCTTGAGGCCGGCGCGCACGCTGGCCATCGGTGTGCTGATGCCGCCTTCGAGCAGGATCACCGCCAGCGCGGCATTGCCGACCCAGGCCGTCATCTGCGTGTCGTCGAAGCGCAGGCCGCCCGGGCCGTCGACGCYGATCAGCATGCCCGCGGCGAGGAACACCAGCAGGAACGACAGGCCGAGCCGCGCCGAGAACACCCCCGCGAGCAGGCTGACGAACATCAACAGCCCGCTCGCCAGCAGCAGGAGGTGGAAGGCGTGCATCCGGGCGACCTTATCAGAGGGCCCGCAACCCGAGGCACACTGGCGGGCTGATTTCGATGCAGTCCTTTGCCTACACCCATGAACCTCTCCTTCAACACCGCTGTCTTCACGCTGAGCAACGACGCCGGCCTGTCCATCCAGGTGATGGACCATGGCGCCACCTGGGTGTCCTGCACCGTGCCCCTGCCCGGCGCCGCGCCGCGCGAGGTGCTGCTGGGCTGCGCCAGCCTGGACGACTACCGCCGCCAGACCGGCTACCTCGGCGCCACCATCGGCCGCTATGCCAACCGCATCGGCGGCGCGCGCTTCCCGCTCGACGGGCGCGAGGTCACGGTGGTCGCGAACGAAGGCGTCAACCAGCTGCACGGCGGGCCGGTCGGCTTCGACAAGCGGCTGTGGACGCTGGTCTCGCACACGCCGACCGAGCTGGTGCTGTCGCTCGTCAGCGAAGACGGCGACCAGGGCTACCCCGGCCGCATGGAGACGACGGTGCGCTACCGGCTCGGCGACGACCTGAGCGTGTTGGTCGAGTTCGCCGCCACCGTCAGCGCGCCGTGCCCGGTCAACCTGACCAACCACGCGTACTTCAACCTCGACGGCGATGCGCCCGGGGGCGACATCCGCGCGCACCGGCTGCGCATCGCGGCGCAGCAGTTCCTGCCGGTCGATGCCGGCTCGATCCCGACCGGCGAGCGGCGCGACGTAGCCGGCACCGGCTTCGACTTCCGCACGCCGCGCCCGATCGGCGAGGCGCTGATGCACGACGAACAGCAGCAGCTCACGCGCGGCTACGACCACTCGTACTGGCTCGATGCCGGCTGTGCCGACGGCCGCGCGCCGGCCGCCGAGGTGGTGGCTGGCGACGGCCGGGTGGCGCTCGCGCTGCACACGCGGCTGCCGGCGCTGCAGGTCTACAGCGGCAACTACCTGCCCGGCACGCCGACCCGCGTGGCCGGCGCCACCTATGCGCAGCACGCCGGCTTCGCGCTCGAGCCGCAGTACTCGCCCGACACGCCGAACCACCCGGAGTGGCCGGGCTGCGTGCTGCGGCCGGGCGAGCGTTTCGAGCAGGCGCTGCGCTACGTGTTCACGGTGCGCTGAAAAGGAAACCTGAAAAGAAACGATACACGGCGATACCGCCGCGATAACACTCCGGGCGCAGCAGCGACGACGATGCAGGCCATGTTCAACCACGACCTGCAGGAGGAATCTTCATGCGCCCCTGGCTCAAACGCACCCTGATCGGCGTCTTCGGCGCCTCGGCCCTGTTCGGCGGCTTCGCCGCCTGGTCGCAGCACCCGCACGGCTTCGGCCGCTGGGAATCGATGAGCGAGGCCGATGTCGCCCGCTTCAAGGCCCGCGCAATCGAACATGCGGCACGCCGGCTCGACCTCGATGCCGCGCAGCAGGCCCGCCTGGGCGTGCTGATCGACACGCTGCAGCAGCAGCGCCAGGCGCTGCGCGGCAACGCCGACCCGCGCGCGGAGTTCCGCGCGCTGATGGGCGACGGCACCTTCGACCGCTGGCATGCGCAGGACCTGATCAACAGCAAGCTCGCGAGCGTGCGCGACGGCAGCCCGAAGCTGGTGGCGGCGGTCGGCGATTTCTACGACAGCCTGCGGCCGGAGCAGCAGCGGCAGGTGCGGGACTTTCTCCAGCAACGGCACGGGCCGTGGAGTTGAGGCACCGTCCCGGATTGGCATCCGGGCTACGACAATCCGCGCCATGCCTCGCATCCTCTTGATCGACGACGACGCCCACCTGGCGCCGCCGCTGCGCGCGTATTTCGGCCGCTTCGACCTCGAGCTCGATGCCGCCACGCGGCCGAGCGAGGGCCTGCGGCTGCTGCGCGGCGACGGCTACGACCTCGCGATCCTCGACGTGATGCTGCCCGAGATGGACGGCTTCCAGCTGTGCCGCGAGATCCGCCGCTTCAGCGACGTGCCGATCCTGATGCTCACCGCGCGCGGTGACGTGATGGACCGCGTCGTCGGCATCGAACTCGGTGCCGACGACTACCTGCCCAAGCCCTTCG
>NZ_JBFUGN010000047.1:0-15606 GCF_056402895.1 Rhizobacter sp. P3_B12
CCTGCATGCGGCCCGCTTCGAGATCCCGCTGGTGCTGACCCAGCCGGATCGCCCGGCCGGCCGCGGCATGAAGCTGCAGCCGTCGCCGGTGAAGGCATTCGCTGAAAGCCACGGCATCGCGGTCGCGCAGCCGCGCAGCCTGCGCCTGGACGGCAAGTACCCCGACGATGCCGCCGCGGCCCGCAGCGCGCTGCTGGCGGCCCGCCCCGACGTGATGGTCGTGGCCGCCTACGGGTTGATCCTGCCGCAGTGGGTGCTCGACCTGCCGGTGCGCGGCTGCCTGAACATCCATGCCTCGCTGCTGCCGCGCTGGCGCGGTGCCGCGCCGATCCACCGCGCGATCGAGGCCGGCGACACACAGACCGGCATCACGATCATGCAGATGGATGCAGGTCTCGACACCGGCGACATGCTGTTGATCGAGACCCTGCCGATCCGGCCGGCCGACACCACCGCCAGCCTGCACGACCGGCTGGCGCCGCTCGGCGGCCGGCTGATCGTCGAGGCGCTCGAGCTGGCCGCCTGCGGCGGCATGCCGCGCACGCCGCAACCGGCCGAGGGCGTGACCTACGCGCACAAGATCGACAAGGCGGAGGCCGCGGTCGACTGGACGCTTTCCGCCGATCTGATCGAGCGCCGGCTGCGCGCCTTCGATCCGTTCCCCGGCGCCACCGGGTTGCTGGAGGGCGAAACGGTGAAGCTGTGGCGCGGCGAAGTCCGCACCGGCAGCGGCGCGCCCGGCACCGTGCTGTCCAGCGGCCCCGAAGGCCTCGAGGTCGCCTGCGGCAGCGGATCGCTGCGGCTGACCGAGCTGCAACGCCCCGGCGGCAAGCGGCTGGCGGCTGGCGCCTGGCTGCAGTCGCGCCCGGTCGCGCCG
Source organism: Rhizobacter sp. P3_B12 (assembly GCF_056402895.1). Taxonomy (NCBI): domain Bacteria; kingdom Pseudomonadati; phylum Pseudomonadota; class Betaproteobacteria; order Burkholderiales; family Sphaerotilaceae; genus Rhizobacter; species Rhizobacter sp. P3_B12. The sequence goes on from NZ_JBFUGN010000047.1 coordinate 878, forward strand.
GGCAGCGCTTTCGGCCGCACCGATTGAACTTGAAGCACGGGACCTCATCTGAGGCCCTGTAGCCAGAGAAAGGGCCTCTCCATGTTCAACCTGTTGAAGACTGCGGTGCTGATGGCTGCCATCACGGCGCTGTTCATGGCCATCGGCGCGATGATCGGCGGCCGCGCCGGCATGATGGTCGCGCTGCTCGTCGCCGTCGGCATGAACTTCTTCAGCTACTGGTTCTCCGACAAGATGGTGCTGCGCATGTACAACGCGCAGGAGGTCGACGAGACCTCGGCACCGCAGTTCTATCGCATGGTGCGCGAACTCGCGCAGCGCGCGCAACTGCCGATGCCGCGCGTCTACCTGATCAATGAAGACGCGCCGAACGCCTTCGCGACCGGCCGCAACCCGGAGCACGCGGCGGTGGCCGCCACCACCGGCATCCTGCGCGTGCTCAGCGAGCGCGAGCTGCGCGGCGTGATGGCCCATGAACTGGCGCACGTGCGGCACCGCGACATCCTGATCAGCACGGTCAGCGCGACGATGGCCGGTGCCATCTCGATGCTCGCGAACTTCGCGATGTTCTTCGGCGGCCGCGACAGCGAGGGCCGGCCGCACAACCCGATCGTCGGCCTGCTGGTGATGCTGCTCGCGCCGCTGGCGGCCAGCCTGATCCAGATGGCGATCAGCCGTGCCCGCGAGTTCGAGGCCGACCGCGGCGGCGCCGAGATCTCCGGCGATCCGCAGGCACTGGCCAGCGCGCTGCAGAAGATCCACCGCTACGCGCAAGGGATGCCGATGGAAGCCGCCGAGCGCCATCCGGAGACGGCGCAGATGATGATCATGAACCCGCTGTCCGGCGGCGGGCTGCGCGGCCTCTTCTCGACCCACCCGTCGACCGAAGAGCGCGTCGCCCGCCTGATGGCCATGCGCCCGGCCTGAGCCGCTCCTGCAAAGCCCCGAACTGGCCCCTCTTCGAGGGGCTTTTTCACGCCTGCCCCGCTCGCGAACCGGCGGACACTGCAACCACAGACCCGTCCCCGGACCACCGCCCGCCATGCCACGCCACCTGATCACCGCGTTCCTGCTCTGCGCCGCCGCCCTCGCCGGCTGCGACATGCTGGGAGTCGACTCGGCCGAGAAGCTGGCCGCGGCCCGCGAGGCCGACGGCCGCGCGATCGGCGGCGCCTGCCGCCACGCCAACCGGGCCATCGAGGATTGCTACGCGCTCAACAAGAAGGCCGACAAGGCCTCGGTGTTCGCCGGCTGGCGCGACATGAACGACTACATGCGCGAGAACAAGATCGAGCCGGTGGTGCCGCAGCTGGCAGGCGGCGCCAAGTCGGGTGAATCCAGGGCCGAGCCCAAGGCCGACGTCCGCGCCGACGCGAAGCCCGAGGCCAAGCTCGCCCCCGAAGGCGATGCCCCAGCCGAAGCGGCCGAGAAGCGGCCGGCCAAGACGCCGGGCGCCAAGGCGACCCGCCACAACGACACCTGACAGCGGGATAACCCGCATGCGGTGACAATGCCCGCATGAGTTCCCCGCTGCGCGCCCTCGTCCGCCACCCCCAGTTCGCCACCGGCATGCGCGAGATGTCCGGCGTCAGCCTGGGCATCGCCGCCTGGGGCCTGGTGACCGGCGTCGCGATGGTGAAGGCGGGTCTCTCGATCCCGCTGTCGCTGCTGATGACCTTCACGGTGTTCGCCGGCAGCGCACAGCTGGCGGCCATCCCGCTGATGGGTGCCGGCTCGCCGACCTGGGTGATCTGGGCCACCGCGCTGTGCGTGAACCTGCGTTTCGTGATCTTCAGCGCCCACTGGCGGCCGTTCTTCATGCGCTTCCCGCGCGGCCAGCGGATGCTGCTCGGCTACCTGACCGCCGACCTGAACTACGTGCTCTTCATGAAGAAGTTCAAGGAACCGCGCGACGACGAAGGCCAGATCGAGTACTTCCTCGGCAGCAGCTTCATGAGCTGGCTGGCCTGGCAGGTGCCGTCGGTGCTCGGCATCGTGCTGGCCGACGTGGTGCCGACGCACTGGGGCCTCGGTTTCGCCGGCGTGCTGGCGCTGCTCGGGCTGGGCTACGCGCTGCTGTCCGACAAGGCGACCAGCTTCGCGGCGGTGGTGGCCGGCGCTGCCGCCGTCGCGGCCTTCGCGCTGCCGTACCGGCTGAACATGGTGGTCGCGATCRCCGCCGCGGTGTGCATCGGGCTGATGATCGACGGCGGCGGCGATGCCGGGCGGCGCGTGCTCGCGTCGCTGATGCGCACCAAGCCGCGCGACCGGGTGGCGTCATGAGGCGGGCCGAGCGCCGGGCCGCTCCCAAGCCGGCCCGCATCCCCTCGGGGGATCGCTCGATGAACTCATTGAGCGAGGGGTCGTCATGAGCGATTGGGAATCCTTCATCACGATCATCGGCCTGACCCTGATCACCGTGGTCACCCGCTGCTTCTTCCTGATTCCCGAACGCGAGCTGCGCCTGCCCGGCTGGGTGCAGCGCGGCCTGCGCTTCGCCCCGCTCGCGGCGCTGGCGGCCGTCGTCGTGCCCGAGGTCGTGATGAGCCAGGGCCAGCTGATCAGCACCTGGCAGGACGCGCGCATCTACGCCGTGGTGGCCGCCACCGCGTGGTTCTTCTGGCGCCGCGGCATCCTCGGCACCATCGTCGTCGGCATGGCCGTGCTGGTGCCGCTGAAACTGCTGCTGGGCTGGTAGACGCCGCCCGGCTGGTGTCCAATGGATCTCGGAACCGCTTCGTAACTTTTGCGCCTGCGGCATCCCTAGAATTCCCCCTCTAACTTTGGCCGCCCATGAACGTTCTCCGTTTTGAAGACCTTGCAGCCCAAGGCAAAGCTGCAGGCCAGCGCGTGTTCATCCGTGCCGACCTGAACGTGCCGCTGGACGACACCGGCCGCATCACCGAAGACACCCGGATCCGCGCCTCGGTGCCCTGCATCGAGCTGGCCCTGAAGGCCGGTGCCGCGGTGATGGTGACCTCGCACCTGGGCCGCCCGACCGAGGGCGAGTTCAAGCCCGCGGATTCGCTGGCGCCGGTCGCCAAGCGCCTCTCCGAGCTGCTCGGCCGCGAGGTGCCGGTGATCGCGAACTGGGTGGGCGGCAACAGCAGCGGCGTGCAGGTCGCGCCCGGCCAGGTGGTGCTGCTCGAGAACTGCCGCGTCAACAAGGGCGAGAAGAAGAACAGCGAAGAGCTCTCGCGCAAGATGGCCGCGCTGTGCGACATCTTCGTGCACGACGCCTTCGGCACCGCGCACCGCGCCGAGGCCTCGACCTACGGCATCGCGCAGTTCGCGAAGATCGCCTGCGCCGGCCCGCTGCTGGCCGCCGAGATCGACGCGATCACGAAGGCGCTGGCCAACCCGAAGCGCCCGCTGGTGGCGATCGTCGCCGGCAGCAAGGTCAGCACCAAGCTGACGATCCTGCAGTCGCTCGCGAAGAACGTCGACCAGCTGATCGTCGGCGGCGGCATCGCCAACACCTTCCTGCTGGCCGCCGGGCTGCCGATCGGCAAGTCGCTGGTCGAGGCCGACCTGGTCGGCGAGGCCAAGGCGGTGATCGAGGCCATGAAGGCGCGCGGCGYCGCGGTGCCGATCCCGACCGACGTCGTCACCGCGAAGGCCTTCGCGGCCGACGCGCCGGCCACCGTGAAGGCGGCCTCGGCCGTCGAAGCCGATGACCTGATCCTCGACATCGGCCCGGAAACGTCCGCCCGTCTCGCTGCCCAGCTGAAGGCCGCCGGCACCATCGTCTGGAACGGCCCGGTCGGCGTGTTCGAGTTCGATGCGTTCGCGCACGGCACCGAGACGCTGGCGCGCGCGATCGCCGCCTCCGATGCGTTCAGCATCGCCGGCGGCGGCGACACGCTGGCCGCGATCGCGAAGTACGGCATCGAGAAGGATGTCGGCTACATCTCGACCGGCGGCGGCGCCTTCCTCGAAGTGCTGGAAGGCAAGACGCTGCCAGCTTTCGAGATCCTGCAGCGCCGTGCCCAAGCCTGACCGTACCGGCCGCGCGCCGGCCCACCCCGTGCCGGCACCCCTGATTGCAGCACCCACAACGACAAGACCGGAGACCTCCACCATGCCCCGCGCCACCAAGATCGTCGCCACCCTCGGCCCCGCTTCCAGTTCGCCGGAGGTGCTGGCTCAGATGATCCGCGCCGGCGTCGACGTGGTGCGGCTGAACTTCTCGCACGGCAAGGCCCAGGACCACATCGACCGCGCCGCCCTCGTGCGCGAGGTCGCCCGCGCCGCCGGCAAGGAAGTGGCCATCATGGCCGACCTGCAGGGCCCGAAGATCCGCGTCGGCAAGTTCGAGGGCGGCAAGACGATGCTCGAGCCGGGCCAGAAGTTCGTGCTCGACGCCAGCAGCACCGCGCTCGGCACCAACGAGCTGGTGAGCCTCGACTACAAGGAGCTGCCGCGCGACGTGAAGCCCGGCGACACGCTGCTGCTGAACGACGGACTGCTGAAGCTGACGGTCGACGCGGTGCGCGGCGACCAGGTGCACACCACCGTCGTGATCGGCGGCGAGCTGTCGAACAACAAGGGCATCAACAAGGCCGGCGGCGGCCTGACCGCCCCGGCGCTGACCGCCAAGGACATGGAGGACATCAAGACCGCGATGAGCTTCCAGTGCGAGTACCTGGCGGTGAGCTTCCCGAAGAACGCGACCGACATGGAGATGGCGCGCCAGCTGGCCAACGTGGCCGGCGAGCCGTGGCGCCACAAGCCGGCGCTGATCGCGAAGATCGAGCGCACCGAGGCGATCCCGGCACTCGAGAGCATCCTGCGCGCGAGCGACGGCATCATGGTCGCGCGCGGCGACCTCGCGGTCGAGGTCGGCAACGCCGCGGTGCCGGCGCTGCAGAAACGCATGATCAAGATGGCGCGCGAGATGGACCGCGTGGTCATCACCGCGACGCAGATGATGGAATCGATGATCGTCAACCCGGTGCCCACGCGCGCCGAGGTGAGCGACGTGGCCAATGCGGTGCTCGACGGCACCGACGCGGTGATGCTGAGCGCCGAGACGGCGGCCGGCAAGTACCCGGTCGAGACGGTGGAGATGATGTCCACGATCTGCATCGAGGCCGAGCGCGCCGAGGAGATCTCGCTGGACGCCGGCTTCACGAACAAGAAGTTCGGCCGCATCGACCAGTCGATCGCGATGGGCGCGCTGTTCACCGCCTACCACCTGGGCTGCAAGGCGATCCTCGCGCTGACCGAATCGGGCTCGACGTCGCTGTGGATGAGCCGCCACAAGATCCACGTGCCGATCTACGGCCTGACCTCGCAGGTGGTCACGCAGCGCAAGATGATGCTGTACCGCAACGTGCGCCCGCTGCTGATGCCGAACTTCAGCGACCGCGACGAGGCGTTGAAGCGCGCCGAGATGCTGCTGATCGAGAAGGGCGTGCTGAAGCCGGGCGACACCTACGCGATCACCTGCGGCGAGCCGATGGGCTACCCGGGCGGCACCAACATGCTGAAGGTCTGCCGCGTCGGCTGAACGACCCCCGTTCGCCCTGAGCTTGTCGAAGGGTGGGGCTGAGCTTGTCGAAGCCGGCCACAATCACTGCATGACCCTAGTCCTCGCTGACATCCGTGCCGCCGCCGAGCGGCTGCACGGCCAGGTGCTCGACACCCCCTGCGTGCCTTCGCGGACCCTCTCGGCCATCGCCGGCTGCGAGGTGTTCCTGAAGTTCGAGAACCTGCAGTTCACCGCCTCCTTCAAGGAGCGCGGCGCCCTCAACAAGATCGCCCAGCTGAGCGACATCGAGCGCGCGCGCGGCGTGCTCGCCGTCTCGGCCGGCAACCATGCGCAGGGCGTCGCGTACCACGCGCAGCGCCTGGGCATCCCCGCCACCATCGTGATGCCGCGCTTCGCGCCGGCGGTCAAGGTCGAGCGCACGCGCGGCTTCGGCGCCACCGTGGTGCTCGAAGGCGACACCTTCGACGATGCGCGCGCGCACGGCCTGCGCCTCGCACAGGAGCGCGGCCTGACGCTGGTGCACCCCTACGACGACCTCGACGTGGCCGCCGGCCAGGGCACGATCGCGCTCGAGATGCTGGCGCAGCAGCCGGCCCTCGACACGCTGGTGGTGGCGATCGGCGGCGGCGGCATGATCGGCGGCATCGCGAGCGCCGCCAAGGCGCTGAAGCCGGGCATCCAGGTGATCGGCGTGCAGACCGAGCGCTTCCCGGCCGTCTGGAACGTCGTGCACAACCAGCAGCGCGAGAGCGCGCAGGCGACGATCGCCGACGGCATCGGCGTCAAGGTACCCGGGGTGCTGACCGTGCCGCTGATCCAGCAGCATGTCGACGACGTGCTGCTGGTCGGCGAGGACGACATCGAGCAGGCGATCCTGATGCTGCTGGAGATCGAGAAGACGGTGGTCGAGGGCGCCGGCGCCGTCGGCCTCGCGGCGCTGATGAAGCACCGCGCGCGCTTCGCCGGGCGCAAGGTCGGGCTGATCCTCTCCGGCGGCAACATCGAGCCGCTGGTGCTGGGCGAGATCATCCAGCGCGGCATGGTGAAGTCGGGCCGGCTGGCGCGCCTGCGCATGGATGTGCGCGACGTGCCCGGTGCATTGGCCGACGTGGCGACGCTGCTCGGCAAGCTGGGCGCCAACATCGACGAGGTGCAGCACCAGCGGGCGTTCAGCTCGCTGTCGGTGGAGCGCGCGGAGATCGAGGTGGTGGTGCACACGCGCGGCGTGGCCCACATCGAGGAGATCCTGGCCGCGATGCGGGCGCAGGGTTACAGAGCGGAACGCATCGGGTAGCCCGGATGCCAATCCGGGTGGGTGGTGCCGACGCGATCCCGGATTGGCATCCGGGCTACGGGCGGATGCTGGCGACCATGGCCGCCACCGCGGGCAGCATGTTGATCGGCACCAGGTCCAGGCCTTGCTGCTCGTTCGCCAGCACGCGGAACAGTTCGTCCGCAAAGCTGTGCCCGACGCTCGTCACGCCGCTGAAATCGACCTCCGCGCGGCGGAACTGGTTCAGGCGTGCGCCGACGCGGCGCGCCTGCGCACGCGACTCCAGGCCCGACTGCGTCGTCGTCAGCAGCCGCAGCGGCACCACAGTGCGCTCGAAGTCGTAGCCGGCGCCGTCGGCGCTGTGCGCCTGCAGCACCTGCTCCAGCGTGCGCGTGCTGTCCAGCGCGAACGCCACGTAGATGGACGTGCCCTGGTGCTTCAGCGGCTTGCCTTCGCGCCAGCGGCCGGCCTCCCAGCCGCGGTGCTGGAACGCCGATTCGTTGGCATGCAGGTCGAACACGTCGGCCAGCTTCGAGGTGAAGAACAGCCCGCGGCCGCAATGGCGGTCCGGCGCGCTGGTCAGCTTGCCCTTGCTGAGCTCGAGCATCGCGAGATGCGGCTCGTCGAGCGCGAAGGATTCGTTGATCTTGTCGAACAGGCCGCGGCCGTCGTCCGACACCAGCAGCTGCGCATGGCTGCCGGTCTGACGCATCGACACCGTGACGCTCTGCCCGGCGCTGTGGTCGATCGCGTTGTTCAGCAGTTCGGTGAAGGCGTGGTGCACCATGCGGCGCACGGCATCCGGCAGCGTGAAGAACGGCGAGAAGTCGCGCGACCACGGCAGGTCCTCGCCGAGGCCGTGCAGCGGGTAGCGCTGCACCACCTGGCGCATCGTGCCCGGCCGGTACAGCGGCCGCGAGGCGCTGCCCTCGCGCACCAGCCACGCCATCTCGGCCAGCCGGCGCAGCGCCTTGTTGGCGGTGGCGCGCGAGACGCCGGTGCGCTCGGCCACCTGCGCCGCGAGATCCTGCGGTTGTTGATGGGCCGCCGCGGTGATCCACAGCGTGAGTGCATTCAGGTCGAGTCGGGCCATGACGGGTTTCCCTCCAGCGGGACGGTCGGATGTTGCAATCAGTGTCCCGCGCCCGCCGCACGACTTGAGCGGGAAAAGCGGCTGGAAGACCGGCCATTTCCGGTGCATGCTGGGGGCCGGCCCGCCGCCCCCCCGCGCTCGGGGGAGGCCATCGCCGGCACGGGGTTTTCCCGTGGAGGGGCTCAGTACAATGCCGCGAGTTACAGCGCGGTTTCATGCCGGCTGAAGGGTTTCTTCACTTCCAGGGACATCGCCATGCCACTCGTTTCGATGCGTCAGCTGCTGGACCATGCCGCCGAGAACGGCTACGGAATTCCGGCCTTCAACGTCAACAACCTCGAGCAGGTGCAGGCCGTGATGAGCGCCGCCGACGAGGTCGGCGCCCCGGTCATCCTGCAGGCCAGCGCCGGCGCCCGCAAATATGCCGGCGAGCCGTTCATCAAGCACCTGATCCTCGCCGCGGTCGAAAGTTACCCCCGGGTTCCGTTGGTGATGCACCAGGACCACGGCCAGAACCCGGATGTCTGCCAGGGCGCCATCAACCTGGGCTTCAGCTCGGTGATGATGGACGGCTCGCTGCAGGCCGACGGCAAGACCATCGCCAGCTACGACTACAACGTCGACGTGACGCGCAAGGTGGTCGACATCGCGCACCGGGTCGGCGTCACGGTCGAAGGCGAACTGGGCGTGCTCGGCTCGCTCGAGACGATGAAGGGCGACAAGGAAGACGGCCACGGCACCGACGCGACGATGACGATGGACCAGCTGCTGACCGACCCGGAGCAGGCCGCCGACTTCGTCAAGCGCACGCAGCTCGACGCGCTGGCGATCGCGATCGGCACCAGCCACGGCGCCTACAAGTTCACCCGCAAGCCCACCGGCGACATCCTCGCGATCAGCCGCATCAAGGAAATCCACGCCCGCATCCCGAACACCCATCTGGTGATGCACGGCAGCTCGAGCGTGCCGCAGGAGCTGCTGGCCGCGATCCGCGAGTTCGGCGGCGACATGAAGGAAACCTATGGCGTGCCGGTCAGCGAGATCCAGGAAGCCATCAAGCACGGCGTGCGCAAGATCAACATCGACACCGACATCCGCCTGGCAATGACGGCGGCGATCCGCAAGTTCTTCGTGCAGAACCCGGAAAAGTTCGACCCGCGCGAGTACCTGAAGCCGGCGCGCGAGGCCGCCAAGGCGATCTGCAAGCAGCGCTACCTGGAGTTCGGCTGCGAAGGCCAGTCCGGCAAGATCAAGGCGCAGAGCCTGGCGCAGGTGGCGCAGCGGTATGCCAAGGGTGAGCTGGCGCAGATGGTGGTCTGAAACCCGCATCCTCACTGTTGATGAAGCCCGGCCATGCCGGGCTTCGTCGTTCGTGGCTCACTACAATCCGGCGCTGTCCTGCCCCTGCGCCGAAAGAGCCCATGAACGCCGTGCTGAACTCCACCCTCACCTCCCTGCCCCTGCTCGCGCGCGGCAAGGTCCGCGACAACTACGCGGTGGGCACGGACCGCATCCTGATGCTGGCGAGCGACCGGCTCAGCGCCTTCGACGTGATCATGGGCGAGCCGATCCCCGGCAAGGGCGAGCTGCTGACGCAGATGGCGCTGTTCTGGTTCGCCCACCTCGAGGGCATCATCCCGAACCACCTGACCGGCGACGACCCCGAGAGCGTCGTCACCGCCGCCGAGCGCGCACAGGTGCGCGGCCGCTCGATGCTCGTCAAGCGCCTGAAGCCACTGCCCGTCGAGGCCGTCGTGCGCGGCTACCTGGCCGGCAGCGGCTGGAGCGAGTACCAGCAGAGCCAGTCGGTGTGCGGCGTCGCGCTGCCGGCCGGGCTGAAGAACGCGAGCCCGCTGCCGGCACCGATCTTCACGCCTGCCACCAAGGCCGAGATGGGCGACCACGACGAGAACATCTCGTTCGACCGGATGGCGCAGATCGTCGGTGCCGAGCTGGCCACCCGCGTGCGCGACACCGCGATCCAGCTCTACACCCGCGCCGCCGCGATCGCCCTGAAGAAGGGCATCATCATCGCCGACACCAAGTTCGAGTTCGGGCTCGACAGCGACGGCACGCTGACGCTGATGGACGAGGTGCTGACGCCCGATTCGTCGCGCTTCTGGCCGGTCGAGGGCTACGACGCCGCCTTCCGCGAAGGCCGCAACCCGCCGAGCTACGACAAGCAGTTCGTGCGCGACTGGCTCGAGCAGGTCCGCATCGACGGCCAGCCCTGGCCGAAGCGCGCGCCGGCGCCATCCCTGYCGGCCGAGGTGGTCGAGAAGACCGCCGCCAAGTACCGCGAAGCCCTGCAACGCCTCACCTCCTGAGCGCCATGCAGTCCCGCCTGCTGAAGCAGCTCGACGCCGCCATCGATGCCGCCGGCAACCCGGTCAAGGCCGATTGCCTGCGCGCCGAACGCGCCTGTCTGATGGCGCGCCTCGGCCACTTCGACGACGCGCGCAAGGCGCTCACCGGCCTGCAGCAGCAGTACGCCGTGCAGCCGCACATGGCGCTGAGCGCGTGGATCAGCCTGGCCGAAGGGCTGATCGCGCACTACGGCAAGCTCGGCTCGGCCGAGGCGGTCGACAAGATCCACCGCGCCTACGCGATGAGCGGCGCCGCGCGCGAACCGGCATTGCATGCGCTGTGCTGCGCCTGGCTGGCCCACCTCGACTACGTGCGGCACGACTTCGCGTCGATGGCGCGGCGCGTCGCCGAGACACTGCAGCTCGCCGATGCGAAGCACCATGCGGCGCAGTCGCGCATCAGCCTGGTGATCGCGCAGACCTACCACTTCGCCGGCCGCTACGAGCGGGCCCAGCCCTGGTACGCGCTGACCCGCCAGCACGCCACGTCCGAGGGCGACGAGACGACGCTCGCGGCGCTGCTCGCCAACATGGCCTGGCTGAACGCCAGCCAGGCGCGCCAGAACGTGCTGAGCGGCCCCGGCGAGGCGCAGGCCACGCGGCAGGCGATGCTCGGCGCCGAGTCGTCGCAGAACTTCGATGCGCTGGTCGGCACCGCGGCGCTCGACGCGCTGGCGCCGGTCATGCGGGCGCAGCTGCTGTCGCTGCAGGGCCGGCACGCCGACGCCTTGCCGCTGTACGAGCAGCACCTCGACCATGCGCTGACGCAGGGCGCGGCCCACATGGCGAACTGGCTGCGTGCCGACCAGGGCTGGTGCCGCATCCAGCTGAAGCAGCTCGACCTGGYGCGCGAAGACGCGCAGGCCGCCGAGGCCGCGAACCGCGCCGACTGCGACCTGGACGACCGCGCCGCCACGCACAGCCGGCTGGCGCAGGTCTACGCGGCGCTCGGGCAGCATGAGGCTGCCAGGAAGCACTCGCAGCAGGCCGAGGCGGCCTGGAAGGCCTTCGCCGACGAGCAGGCGGAAGTGGTGCGCCTGCTCGAGGCAGCGCTTGCGTAGCCCGGATGCCAATCCGGGGGCTGTGCGTCACGAATCCCGGATTGGCATCCGGGCTACGGATCAGAACAGCGCCATGCTGAGCTTGCGGCGGTACTGGTCGATCACCGGATCGGCCGGCGCGGCATTGACTTTGCCCGTGACCTCCAGCGCGCCCTTTGGTGCCGCCACCTCCTGCTTCGGCGCCGGCTTGCTCATCAGCTCGAGGATGGCCACGTAGGTCTTGCGCGCCAGTTCGCCGTTCCAGGCCTTGTCGCGCATCACGATCTCGAGCAGCTCGTCCATCGCCTGCGTGAAGCGCTGCGCGGCGAAGTGGGTCTGGGCGAGTTCGAAGCGGGCGTCGAAATCGCGCTTGTTCGCAGTGATCGCCGCGGCCAGCGGCTCGGGGCCGCGCGCCGACGCGGCCTTCTCGCAGGCCGCCAGCCAGTGGCCGGCCGCGGCCAGCCGCGCGTCCAGCATCACCTTGCTCGCGACCGGGTCGAACGCGCGGCGCGCGTCGTCGACACGGCCGGCCGTCAGCAGCGCGCGCAGGTAGTCGTAGCGGGCCACGTCGTTGCCCGGGTCGATCGCCACCGCCTCCTGCAGGCGCTCCAGTGCGCTGTCGGCATCGCCCTCGGCCAGCAGCTCCTCGGCCGCGGCCAGGTCTTCGCCGGCCGCCGCTTCCTCGGCGCTCGGCACGTGCCGGTCGAGGAACTCGCGCACCTGCGCCTCGGGCAGCGCGCCGACGAAGCCGTCGACCGGCTGGCCGCCCTTGAACAGCACGCAGAACGGGATGCTGCGCACGCCGAACATCTGCGACAGCTGGGCGGAGATCTCGGGCTGCTCGTCGGCATTCAGCTTGGCCAGCTTGAAGCGGCCGGCGTAGGCGACCTCGATCTTCTCGAGCACCGGCGTCAGCGCCTTGCAGGGGCCGCACCAGGGGGCCCAGATGTCCAGCAGCACCGGCTGCTCGACCGAGGCGTTGATCAGGTCGGCTTCGAAGTTCTGAATCGTGATGTCCATCGTGTTCCGGCAATGGCAGGCGATGCTGCAGTGAGGTCGATCAGTCAGATGGGCMGCGCCGCCTACAATTCAAGGTTGTTCAGCCCTTGGAGCGAGCCGTGAGCAGCGCCCCCGTGGTTGGCGTGGTGATGGGTTCCAGCAGCGACTGGGAGACCCTGCGCCTCGCGACCGAGATTCTCGCCGAGTTCGGCGTGCCCTACGAGGCGCGCGTGGTCTCTGCCCACCGCATGCCCGACGACATGTTCGCCTACGCCGAAACGGCCGCGCCGCGCGGCCTGCGCGCGATCATCGCCGGCGCCGGCGGCGCCGCCCACCTGCCCGGCATGCTGGCCGCCAAGACCACCGTGCCGGTGCTGGGCGTGCCGGTCGCGAGCCGTCACCTGCAGGGCGTCGATTCGCTGCATTCCATCGTGCAGATGCCCAAGGGCATCCCGGTCGCGACCTTCGCGATCGGCGCGGCCGGCGCGGCCAATGCCGCGTTGTTCGCCGTCGCGATGCTGGCCTGCGAGCAGCCCGCGCTGCGCGCCCAGCTCGAGGCGTACCGCGCCCGCCAGACCGAGGTGGCCCGGGCGATGTCCTCCGAACTCAAATGACGCAGCGCTTCATCCCCCCCGGCCAGACCCTGGGCGTGATGGGCGGCGGCCAGCTCGGCCGCATGTTCGTGCATGCCGCGCAGCAGATGGGCTACGCCACCGCGGTGCTCGACCCCGACGCCGCCAGCCCGGCCGGCCTGGTCGCGCACCACCATGTGCGTGCCGACTACCTCGATTCGACCGGGCTCACGCAGCTGGCGGCCGTCAGCGCGGCCATCACCACCGAGTTCGAGAACGTGCCGGCCGCCGCGCTGCGCACGCTGGCCGCGATGCGGCCGGTCGCGCCGGCGGGCGATGCGGTCGCGGTCTGCCAGGACCGGGCGGCCGAGAAGGCGCACTTCGGCCGCTGCGGCGTGCCGTGCGCGCCGTTCGCGCTGATCGAGACGCGCCCCCAGCTCGACGCCGTCGACGCCGCGCTGCTGCCCGGCATCCTGAAGACCGCCCGCCTCGGCTACGACGGCAAGGGCCAGGTGCGGGTGGCCGACCGCGCCGCGCTCGCCGCCGCGTGGGACGCGCTGAAGCAGGTGCCCTGCGTGCTCGAGCAGATGCTGCCGCTGGCCTATGAGGTGAGCGTGATCGTCGCGCGCGGCGCCGACGGCGCGAGCGTGCATTTCCCGCTGCAGCAGAACCTGCACCGCGACGGCATCCTCGCGGTGACGCGCGTGCCCTCGCCCGACGTGACGCCCGACGTGCAGCAGCAGGCGATCGCGCATGCCGGGCGCATCGCCGCGACGCTCGGCTACGTCGGCGTGCTGTGCGTCGAGTTCTTCGTGCTGAAGGACGGCCGGCTGGTCGCCAACGAGATGGCGCYGCGCCCGCACAACTCCGGCCACTACACGCTCGACGCCTGCGACCAGTCGCAGTTCGACCTGCAGGTGCGCACGCTGGCCGGCGCGCCGCTGGCCGCGCCGCGGCTGCACTCGCCGGCGGTGATGCTGAACCTGCTGGGGGACCTGTGGTTCCGCGACGGCAGCGCCAACGAGATCGAGCCCGACTGGGCCGCGGTGCTGGCGCTGCCAGGCGTGCACCTGCACCTCTACGGCAAGGCCAGCGCCCGCCCGGGCCGCAAGATGGGCCACCTGACGGTCACCGCCGCGACGGCCGAGCTCGCCCACGCGGTCGCGCTGCAGGCGGCCGAGCACCTGGGCCTCGCGGCCTGGTGAGCGGCTGAGACGAGGACCTGCCGTGCTGCTCGACGCCCGCGATCCCGCCGCTGCCGCGGCCACCCAGGCCATCCACCAGGCCGGCCGTGCGCTGGCCGATGGCGAGCTGGTCGGCATGCCGACCGAGACGGTCTACGGCCTGGCCGCCCGCGCCGATGACGACGCGGCCGTCGCGAAGATCTTCGCCGCCAAGGGCCGGCCGGCCGACCACCCGCTGATCGTCCATGTGCCCGACGTCGGCTCGGCGCAGGTGTTCGCCGCCGACTGGCCGGCCGTCGCACAGCAGCTCGCGGCCCGCTTCTGGCCCGGCCCGCTGACGCTGATCGTGCCGCGCATGCCCGGCGTGGCCGGCGCGTCGGCCGGCGGCCAGGACAGCATCGGCCTGCGCTGCCCCTCGCACCCGGTCGCGCAGGCGCTGCTGCGCGAAGCCAAGGCGCTGGGCGTGCCGGGTGTCGCAGCGCCCAGCGCGAACCGCTTCGGCCGCATCAGCCCGACGCGCGCTGCGCACGTGGTCGAGGAGTTCGGCGACACGCTGCTGGTGCTCGACGGCGGCGACTGCGAGGTCGGCATCGAATCGAGCATCGTCGACTGCTCGCGCGGCCGCCCGGTGCTGCTGCGCCCCGGCGTGCTGACGCGCCGGCAGCTGGAGACCGCCGCCGGCCAGCCGCTGGCCGACCGCGACGACGC
>NZ_JBFUGN010000048.1:0-15186 GCF_056402895.1 Rhizobacter sp. P3_B12
GCCCTCACCTGATGGTGGCGGTGGGTGCGCAGAACTACGGGCAGAACTCCTACCGCATTCGCCAGCCCTTCGACTTCTCGCAGCGCACCGGAAAGATCGTGTTCGATGCCGATGCCACCGTTGAAAGCGGCTTGATCGGCTGGGTATCGCTCGAGGTGACTGAGGACCCGACCAATGCGCCGACCTTCATGCTCGCAAGCGGCAACGACGAAAGTGGTGCCGTCCCCAGAAACGCCGTCGAATTGCAGTTCCAGAACAACTGCACCACCAGCACGGCCGCGCCAGGTGTTTCCCTGCGCGTGGTGCAGGTCTACACCGACTACAGGCCGACCTCGCATTGGCCACCCCCGTCAGCGCCTTGCGTTCCCACGCAGCGCGACCATCTCAATCACTTCGAAGTGCGCCTGTCGCAGCAAAGCGTCGAGGTCTGGGCCACGCCCGCTTCGGCAGATGGGCGAAGCTTTGAGAGCGCCGTGCTGATGCACAGCACGGCTGTGGGCCTTCCGTTCTCGCGCGGCTACGTGTCCATCACCACGCACAACCATGCCAGCCTGAAATACAGCACCAACCACGCGATGGACGCCTGGGTCACGCGGTGGGACAACGTGGGATTTGACGGCCCCGTGGTCGCCAACTGGCGCGAGCACGAAGTGGCCGATTCGCTCACGCCCGGCAACTACGCGGCAGACCGCCCCGGCCCGGCGGTCAGCGTGGGCTACCTGGTGAGCGACGCGGCCCATGGCCCGGCGCAGACCCTGCGCCTGCACGACGTGGACACGACCACCGCGGTATCGGCACGCCTGGCGGTGTCGGCCTGGTACTTGACCAGCGTGGCGTTCGGCGCCGACCCGCCGAAGTTCGTGCTGCGCTACCGATTCAACGGAAAAGAGTGGCGCGACCGCCTGCTCACCGCAGGAGAGCTTGGCGTGCTCGCCGAGGGCAACGGGCAGATCGGGCAGATGCTGGACGTTCCGTTGGCCGACCTCGTGCAAGGCGAGAACACGCTCGAGTTCGTGACCTCGAACGTGCCCCAAGGCTACCCACCCTTCGTGCAGAACATCGATCTGGTCATACAGACAAGATGAACAATTCAAATCAGCCACACGTGGCGCGCCATCGACTTCTCCCGTTGAACTTGCTGGTGACCGCGGTTCTGGCCGGCTGTGGCGGCGGGAACGACGGGGTCAACTCCGCGCCCGCGCCCGCGCCCGCACCTGCGCCTGCGCCTGCACCAGCACCAGCACCAGCACCAGCACCAGCGCCAGCGCCAGCGCCAGCCCCGGGCGGAAGCTGGACCCATGCCACCGGCAACCTGGCGGGCACGCCTTCCGATTGCGGCACGATCCCCTACGTCACCACGAAGCCCGGCGAAAACCTGCTCATCGTCGGTGTCGTGAAACGCGGCGTGTTCACGAGCACTGATGGTGGGGCATCGTGGTCGAAGCTGGGCACGGGCGTGGGCTCTGCCGACTTCAGCTCCGGCCTGTCCGATGTGATGTTCGACCCCCAGGACGGCCACACCTGGTGGCTCTCCGGGGTGCGCTTCGGCACGCCGTTCAGAACGCGCAACGACGGCAACACCTTCGAGAAGCTCGCCGACTTCCCGCAGAACGACGGCATCGCCGTCGACTTTTCGGATCCCGACCGCAAGACCATCCTGGTGGGCGGCCATGAACAGGTCCAGGAGGTCCAGTACTCGGCCGACGGCGGCCTCCACTGGACCAACATCGGCGCGAACCTGCCGCCGAATTCCGGCCATTCCAGCTACCCGCACGTGGTCAACGCGAGCACCTTCCTCATAGGAACGGCCAACAACCAGATCTATCGCACGACCGACAAGGGTGCCCACTGGACCAAGGTGGCCGATGGCGGCGGCGGCGCCAAGCCGCTCAAGCACTCGGACGGCTCGCTCTACTGGGCCGCGCGCGACACGAGTGGCCTGGTGCGCAGCACCGACGACGGTGCCACGTGGCATGTCGTCACGCCGGGCGGCATCGTCTATGGCATGAAACCCATCGAGCTGCCCGACCGGCGCATCGCGATGCGCGGCCCGGCGGGCATGCTGGTCTCGAACAACCAGGGCGCGAGTTGGCGGCAGGTGACGCCGCCCGTGCCGAACGACTACTGGTGGTACGCGAGCACCTACAACCCACAGGACAAGGCCTTCTACACGACTCGCATGGTCTGCGACGGCAGCACCGTGGTGAACGCCGACGCTCTCAAGCGCTACGCCTGGGATTACCGCAACGATTGAGAGACCCACCGGCATCGACACGCGGCAGGCCCTGCCGGCGACCGCCGCACGAACCTTGACCCTTGACCAGGAGCGCGTACATGCACGGCCCCGACTTCGCCAGAACCAATTTGCTGTTCTCACTCGTTCTGACGACTGCCTTGGCAGCGTGCGGCGGAGACGATGACGCCCCTCCCGCACCTGCACCAACTCCGGCTCCAGCACCAGCACCAGCACCTTCTCCTGCACCTGCACCTGCTCCGGCACCTGCTCCGGCACCGGCACCGGCACCGGCACCGGCTCCGTCGGGCGGCCCGGGCTGCGGCCTGTCATCTGCCGCGTTCTGCGCGACCTTCGACGCGCCGTCCGACAACCAAGGCCGTGCCGGCGAGCTCGACGCGGGGCGGTGGAGTGCAGGGCGGGCGGCCCCGCAGCTTCCCAGCGGCAATGGCGTGGCCACCGGCATCGGGCCTGCCACGATCAGGCCATGCCGTGGCGGATTGCCGGCCCAGGTCTTGCCCCCCAACGACGCACTGGTGTGCGACGCAACCACTGCCATCGCCAGCCCCCATCTGATGGTGGCCGTTGGCGCGCAGAACTACGGTCAGAACTCCTACCGCATTCGCCAGCCTTTCGACTTTGCGGGGCGCACCGGCAAGATCGTGTTCGATGTCGATGCCACCGTCGAAAGCGGCTTGATCGGCTGGACGTCCGTCGAAGTGGTCGAAGACCCGACGAATGTGCCGACGTTCGCGCTCGACTTCGACAACGACGAGGATGCCGCCGTGCCGAGAAACGGCCTCGAGCTGCAGTTCCAGAACGGCTGCATCAATGCCGGGGCGCCCGGCGTCGGCCTGCGCATGCTGCTGGTCTACAGGAACTACCAGCCGACCGCGCTGGTGCCCTCGCAGTCGGCGCCCTGCATCCCCACGCAGCGCGACCATCTGAATCACTTCGAGCTGCGGGTCTCGCAGCAGAACGTCGAGGTCTGGGCCACGCCCGCCTCGGCGAACGGGGTCTCTTTCGGGAATGCCGTGCTGGTGTACGGCGCACCGGTGAGCCTGCCGTTCTCGCGCGGTTATGTGTCCATCAGCACGCACAACCATGCCAGCCTGAAGTACAGCCCGACCTACAGCGTGAGCCACGCCGACATGGACGCCTGGGTCACGCGCTGGGACAACGTGGGCTTCGACGGCCCCGTCATCACCAACTGGCGCGAGTACGAAGTGGCGGATTCGCTCACGCCGGGCACCAATGCGTGGAACCGCTCAGGCCCCGTGGTCAGCGTGGGGTACCGCGTGCCTGACGCGGCCACCGGACCGACGCAAACCTTGCACCTGCGCAACGTGGACACGACCAACGCAACATCGGCGCGCCTGTCGGTGTCGGCCTGGTACCTGACCAGTGCGGATTTCGGTGCCGACCCGACGAAGTTCGTGTTGCGCTATCGCTTCAACGGCAAGGCCTGGCATGACCGCAAGCTCACCACGGAGGAGCTTGGCGTGCTCGCGCGCATCAGCCACGGGCAACTCAGCCAGATGCTGGACGTTCCCTTGACCGACCTCGTTCAAGGCGACAACACGCTCGAGTTCGTGACCTTGAACGTGCCGCAGAGCTATCCCCCCCTCGTGCAGAACATCGATCTGGTTCTGCGAACGAATTGAAGGAACGGGTCAACACCATGCATCGAGTCACCCTCTTGAACATCGCCCAACTCAACGCAGCGCGGCGCCAGCGGCTCTTCGTGCTGACGCTGCTCATGACCGCCGCGGTGGCCGCCTGCGGTGGTGCGACCGACGAAGGAGGCGCAGCACCAGCACCAGCGCCMGCACCCGCACCCGCACCCGCACCCGCACCCGCACCCGCACCCGCACCCGCACCCGCACCCGCACCCGCACCCGCGCCCGCGCCAGCACCAGCACCAGCACCGGCTCCCGCGCCGGGCACCGCCGATGTCTGGGTGCAATTGYCGCTGCCCGGGCTCGTGTCGGGCGACTTCTGCCAGGGCGTCGTCGTCGACCCGGCCAATGCCGGCACCGTCATCACGGGATGCGGCAACAACGACGGGCGAAAGATCAAGTGGTACCGCAGCACCGACTACGGCGACCACTGGACGCTGGTGAACAACAGCGCGATGGAAGGCAACCCGTGGGGCTTCAGCATCGACCCCAACCCGAGCCGCGACGCCTCGACCTCGCCGACGCTTTATTCACCGGCCGGCTACGGATCGGGCGGCATCTGGAAATCGACCGACGGCGCATCGACCTGGACGCGCCTCACCGGTGCCGACACGGCATACGCGCCCTACAGCCCCTTCGGCGGCACCGACCTGTACCACACGGCCATCCTTCCCGACGACCCGCCCAACCACATCCTCACCACACAGCACTACTACTTCAAGGACACGCCCGACGGCGGCTTCGGCGAGAGCTGGGACGGCGGCAAGAACTGGGTGATCCATCCGCCGAAAGCGGGGATCGGCACGTCGCACTACGTCATTCCGGTGAGCGCGACCACCTGGTGCGTGATCTCGCAGGAAGCCGGCGTGTGGCGCACCGCCACGGCCGGTCGCACGGGGGGCACCGCAGCGCAGAAGTACCGCGACGGAACCATCTCCACCAGCGCCTGGGAGCGCGTCAGCGACCATTACCACGCACACGGTTCGTACACAGCCGTGAAGGTCGGCAACGCGTGGTATTCGCCGGGCTACGAACCCGGCGAAGGCAGCATCTGGAAATCGACCGACGACTGCAAGAGCTGGACGAACCTGATGCCCGGCTACTACTGGCCCTCGCCACCCAACGGGGCCTTCATGAACAAGAACGCGACCGGCCTCGCGGCCACCGGCAAGTACCTCTATTCGAATTCCTTCCTCGGCCCCGAGTTGGCACGCGCGCCGATCGCCAACGACACGCAGTGGCTGCGCAACTACACCACCACGCCCGAGGCCATGAAGGGTGAAGGCGGGCTCCCGATGGGCAATGCCAGCACGCTGCACAAAGCTTCGGGGCACTGGATGGTCTTCATGGCCACCGGCAATGGCGTGTGGCGCTACATCGAGCCCTGAGAACCCACGTGCCTCCTCGCATCACTGCATCCACCGAAGAAGAGACCACCATGAAGCCGCACCCAGCCCTTCGACCGAGCCCGCTTCTTTGCCTGCTGATGACAGCGACATTGGCGGCCTGCGGTGGTGAGGACAACAGCAACGGCGACACACCTGTGCAAGCGCCTGCACCGGCACCCGCGCCTGCGCCGGCACCGGCACCTGCGCCCACCCCAGCGGGCAACTGCACCAACCTCGGTGCCGTTGGAACGTGGCAGGACATCACGCCTCCCGGCAGCTGGAAAACCACGTTCGCCGTCAACGGAACCGTGGGCGCTGCGATCGTGGTCGATCCGTTCGACGCACGCCGGCTGTGGCTCGGCACGGGCGGCGAGAACAGCGAGATCTGGCGCTCTGATGACTGCGGCGGTTCATGGGTGCAGGCCAACACCGGTCCTGGCAGCGTCGGTGATCGCCAGACCTACGGTGGAGTGGGGGACGGAGCCCAGTGGAGCATGGTGGTCGATCCCGTCGAGCGCAACGTCTTGTACGCCGTCTCCGGATACGGCGCGCAGAGTCTCTGGAAGTCATCCGACGGTGGATACAGCTGGACCGATGTCCTGGCCGGAACCGAGTACAACGCGCACGCGGACTATCGCTTCGTGAACAACGTGTCGATGGATGCCGGCAATCACCTCCATCTTCTGGTCTCGACCCATGGAGGCTGCAGCGCGCCGTACGCGCCGAGCTGCATGGCGGAGACGCTGGACGGAGGCAAGACGTGGAGAACGCTCACCTCGCCTGAAGGTTGGACCGAAGGCGGCGGCGTGGTCATCGTGAAAGGGGGCACGTGGGTCTGGTGCGGCTCCGAGTTGATGACCACCGAAAACTCGGGCGCGACCTGGCAGCGCGGCCACCTGACGGGAGGAGGCACCTGCGAGGCGGAATACACCATTCGCCCGCTGGCACCCGCAACGAACGGCAAGTACTACCTCGGCAGCCGCAGCGGCGTGATCCGCAGCGCCGATGGTGTGCATTGGGAGCATGTCGCCGGGACCAACGGAACGATGGTGATGATGGCCCAGGGGGCGAGCCAACTCTTCGCGGCGAACCAATGGCAACCCTCCATCCGCACCGCCACGCTCTCGAGCGATGAGACGTGGAGCGAGCTTCCGACACCGCCGCAAGTTGCGCTGGGGCACGACGGGGGCATCCCCTTCCTCGCGTACGACGAGGTGCACCACATTCTTTACGCCTCGATGTTCTCCGGGGGTGTCGCACGCATGCTCGTCAAGTAGAGCAGCCGCAGACCCATCGGACCACCTGACACCACACCCTCTGCCCATTCATCCAACCTCGGTCAACCGATGCACACCATGACATGCAACCACTCCAAAGCCACCACGCTCTTGTGCCTGCTGTCGATCAGCGTGCTCGCTGCGTGTGGCGGCAAGGATGAAGCGGCCTCTGCACCGGCACCGGCACCCGCACCCGCACCCGCGCCTGCACCTGCACCTGCACCTGCACCTGCACCTGCACCTGCACCTGCACCTGGCGCGGTTCAGGTCACCATCGCACCATCGGCCACCAGCATTCCGGTGGGACAGAAGATGCTGGTGTCGGTCGACGTTGAAAGCTCGTCCGACCAGGCGGTGACGTGGTCGCTGCAAGAGGGGGCGGCAGGCGGCAGCATCGTGGCGTCGCCCGTGTACACCGCGGGCCAGGGTGGGCCGCAATGGGTTTACACAGCGCCCGCCATACCCGGCACTTACCACCTGGTGGCCACACCGCATGCCGATCCGCAGCATCCGGTCAGCCTGGCCTTGACGGTGCAGGCGCCGCTCACCGGCTGCACCGTGCCGGCAGCAAAGATCGGCGTGTGGGAGAACATCACCCCGCCGCAGGTCGACCTGACGACCGGCGACTGGTTCGGCATGCAGGCCATGGTCGTGGACCCGCTCACGCCGTCGACGGTGTATGTGGGCCGTGCCTTGGACGGCGTGTACAAATCGCTTGACTGCGGCGCCCACTGGTTCAAGGTCAGCACCGGCCGCAACGCCGACGTGATGGCCTCCGGGCGCACCTGGGTCATGGTCATCGACCCGACGAACCCCCAGGTGCTGTACACGCCCCAGGGCTACGGCGAGAGCGGTGTGTTCAAGACGACCAATGGCGGAATCGATTGGGACCAGGTGCTCACGCCGAACATCACATCTGCGGCGCCGTATGGCGGCTTCGTGGGCGGCATCGGCATGGACCCGAGCAACCCCGCGCACCTGCTGGTGGGCTGGCATGCCGAGTGCGCACCGCCCAACACCAAGGCCTGTTATGCCGAAACGAAGGATGGCGGCGTGAGCTGGGTCATGCGCAACGGCGACCCGGCATGGGGTGGCGGCGAGGGCACCCGCTACGACATCCTCGACGCCAACACCTGGCTCTTCAATTCCGAGAGCAACGGCATGTGGGTGTCGGCCAACCAGGGCACGAGCTGGAGCAAGGTCCAAGGCGTGAACGGCTCCCACGCCGGCGGGCAAACCTATCGCTCGGCAAACGGCACGCTCTACATGGGCACGGTCGACGGCGTGATGCGCAGCCTCGACAAAGGCCTCACGTGGTCGAAGCTGCCCGACTCAGGCAGCTTCGTTTTCGGCGTCATCGGCGACGGCACCAGGCTGTACACCAGCAGCTACTTCCCGTTCAACGCCCCCGGCCCGGCACCTTGGCAGCCCTACGCGTCGACCTCCGAGACGCAGCCTGCGACCTGGACCACCATGAACAGCCCGCTGATGAAAAACGGCGGGGGCCTGGCTTACGACCCTGTGCACCACATCGTCTATTCCAGCAACCTGAATGCCGGCGTGTGGCGCATGGTGGTCCGATGAACTGTCGCACGTTGATGCAACGCGATGTCAAGGTGCCGACCATGACACCAAAKCCCAGGCCGAGCCCACTGCTGTGYCTGCTGCTGGCCGCCGCGCTCGCCGCGTGTGGCGGGGATGACGACAGCAACGGCGGGCCGGTCGCAAACGCGCCCAGCCCAGCACCTGCTCCTGCACCTGCTCCTGCTCCTGCTCCTGCTCCTGCTCCTGCTCCTGCTCCTGCTCCTGCTCCTCCGGTTCCTGCGCCGCCACCCGGCCCGGCCGTCGGTGCCGTGGGCGTGTGGGAGAACGTGACGCCTGCGGGGGTGGACGATCTGTTGCACCAGGACGCCGGATCCTTCGGCCTCGGCTCCATCGTCACCGACCCCGCACACCCGAGCGACATGTACGTGGGCGGCTATGGCACGCTGTTCAAGTCGACCGACTACGGCTTGACCTGGAAGACCGTGCCCAGCAACCTTCTTCGTGAATACCGGCAACCCCGCCACCACGAGCAAGACCTGGTTCGCCTACGCACAAGACGGTGGATCGGGCGTGATGACGACCGACGGTGGCCAGAACTGGTTCCAGCCCAAAGGCATCGAAGGCCTGCAACACGCTCACGGGAACGCCAACCTGCTCCAGATCGGCAACAGCTTGTTCGTCACCGGCACGAACAACAGCGGCACGTTCCGCAGCACCGACCTCGGCAGGAACTGGACACGCGTCTCGCCCGATGCCGGCGGCGTCGTCTGGGGCTCCACCAAGGGCCTCTACTTCATGTGGGGCTGGGCCTGCTCGCGTTGCGGGCTCAGCGAAGGTGGCCCGCAGTATCACAGCGCAACCTGGCCCGGCGACAACTGGAAGAAGTGGATGGCTGCCGAACTGCCTGCCGGGCTGGTGTGGGGACCCAACAGCGTGGCCGCCACCAACGACGGCAAGCACAACATCTACGTCGGCTCGATGTGGTCGAGCGGGCTGTGGCGTTATGTCGAGCCTTGAAGCCGCGCTCGGCATGAAGACTCACCCGCTCTGCCAGGGATACTGTCAGTCATGGCGTGCATTGATAGGGAGACTGGAAAACATTGAAAGGTATGGCTTGCAKTTCTCAGAGGCGAACTGACCCTCCTCACTCTTGGGGATGCAGGGGGCAGGGCATCCGCCTAGCCTGACCCGTGGCGCATGGACCCGAGGCGTCGACAGACTGCGGCAGGCGATCCATGGACTTCGTCGACAGGATTCTCAGCATCTGGCACGAGGGCGCGTCGCACGCGCT
Source organism: Rhizobacter sp. P3_B12 (assembly GCF_056402895.1). NCBI lineage: Bacteria > Pseudomonadati > Pseudomonadota > Betaproteobacteria > Burkholderiales > Sphaerotilaceae > Rhizobacter > Rhizobacter sp. P3_B12. The sequence continues at coordinate 9,414 of NZ_JBFUGN010000048.1, forward strand.
CGTGAGCCAGCGTGTGTCTCGCCTGCTGATCGCGATCGTGATGGCAGCGCATGTGACGACCGCATGGGGTGTCGATTGTTCGACCTTGCACCCGAGCACCTCGCGCCAGCCGCCGTATGGTTCGATGGCAGGGCCCGAGCGCTGCGAGGGCTTCTACGACAGGACCGTCTCGCAATCGTTCGTCGAGTTGGTATCGCTCACCCGCGGTGCCGGACTGGCGGGAGAGAAGGTCACAGGGACGTTGTCGTTGCAAGCCGCGGCCCGAGCACCGCTGCGGCTCGTGGTGCAGCCGATGCCGTCGTCGCCGTTCTACCGAGTCGAGGCAGACCTGCTTGCCGGTCAGCCGCTGAGCTGGGACCCTGCGCCGATGCTGGGTGCAACACGCCTGCGAGCGAGCGACCTGGGCTTTCTCGCGCTGACGCGCCGCACCGGTGCTGCAGGTGGCCCGGCGGTGGCTCCGGTGGCGCTCTCGGCTTCTGCCCTGGTGCAGCCGGATGCAGTGGCCACGGTTCGAGCCTCGGTTCGCATCGCTTCGCTCGCATGGCGCAGCTACCGCCTCGGGGAGGGCGGGTCTCCGCGCTGGATCGACGTGCCGGATGCGCAACGCTATCCGTGGCAACGGCTGAGCATCGCCATGCCGATGCCCGCCGATGGCAAGGGCTTCGCCGTTGATGTGCAGGCCGTCGACGCAGACAGCCGCCAGGCCCTCCCCATGCTCCGATTCACGGTGCTCGGGGCGCTGGATGACTGACGAGCTTGCTTCGCAACGGAAATTGCTGGCCAAGCAATTGGCTGCTCGCTTGCAGGCCCCCGATGTGCCGCTCACCGAACTGAAGGATCTGCAGGAGCGGCTGCGCATCGTCGACACCGTGCTCGCAGAGCAGCGCGCTGCGGCGGGGCGCGGCCTGGGGCGCGTGCTGGCACCGATGTTGGCGGTGGCGGTCGTGCTGACGCTGGCCGCGACCGTGCAGGTGCCGGCTGTCCCGCTGGGACTCGAGCTGCAGGCCGGTTCGGCCACCCTGACGATGGCCGGCGCCTCGGCGATCGGACCCCTGCGGTTGCGTGGTGACACCCGGGTCGAAGGCTTCAGCCTGCTGGCATCACCCGACTCGACCCTCGTGCAGGCTTTCATGGCAAACCCCTCCGGTGCGATCGTTCTCCGCTCCGATGAAGCCACGCTGAGCACATTGCGTTGGCCGGCCGATACCCGACTCACGATGCAGGCCGATCCGGCCATGCTGTCGCTGCGCCTGGAGGGCCCCCATTCCGGCACGCAGGCGGAGTTCGATCTGCGTGGGCGCACCACGCTGCGCCTGTCGGAGGCCGCGTTGCCGGAGGAACGGCGATACGACCATGGCGAATGGATTCGCCTTTCTGCCGGTGACGCGAACGGCGGCGTCGCTTCCTCGATGTCCCTGTCACTGAGCCGCGCCGTCGACGCACCCATTCGGCTGAGCGAGCTGCGACCGGTGGCGCTGCGATTCGCCGAACGGCGAGCGAGCGCCGCCGGCGTCGCGGCGGTCGTCTCGAGCATCGAGGGTGGAACGATCACGTTGCCGGCCACGGGTGAGAGCGTCAAGCTCGCCGCCGGTGACTGGCTCGAGCTGGACGGGCTGGTGATCGAGCGTTGCGAAGTACTGGCGGACGGGCTGCTGACGCTGCGGCTCAACGGCTCCGCCGGTGCCATGCGGCTGAGGGTGGGTGAATTCGAACGCTCGCTCAAGCCGAGCTGGCTTGAATACGCGGCCCGCCACCATTTGATGAAGCTGCTCTGGGGCGCGGCGGCTGTACTGTGGGGTGCTTTGGCATGGACGCGAAATCAGTTTGYCGACGCGCACTGAGCTGCGCGTTGGCCATGACGCTCGTCGCTGCCGCAACTGCAGCGACGGCGGCCTCCGACACGACCTTCTTCTCTGCCGAGGAGATCGGCGAACAGTTGCTCGCCAATGTCGTCCGGATCCGCGCGATCGATCACCAGGAGCACGGCTTCGGACTCATCGTCGGTGCCACGCAACGCCACCTGCTGATCGCAACCGCGCGCCACGTGGTCGGAGGCAGCCATGATGGCCGCATCGAGGTCATGTTCTGCAAGGCCGCGAGCGAGAAGCCGATCGTCGCCGAAAGAGTGGGCGAGTTCGATGCGGGTGCCGCCGACGTGGCGTTGCTGCGCGTGGCGAGGCCCGAGGGCTTCTCGGTGCGAACGCGCGCGCTCGCTGACGAGGCGCTCATCGTGCGTGGCGTCGGGACCTGGCTGTTGGGCGAAGCGCAGCAGTGCGGTGTTGCACCTCGCAGCGGCGCCGTGGCCTACCCGCGCGACGATCGCGACAACCTGCGCATCGAGTTTCCCGGTGCGCTGGGTGGCGCTTCGGGTGGGCCTGTGCTGAGCGGCTACGGCGTCGTCGGCCTCATCACGGACGCCAGCGACCTGAGCTACATCGTCTACAGCGCGGCCGCGCTCGCAGCACGCGTTGCCGTGCAGATGCCCGGCGCGTGGCAACTCGAGGCGGCGCGCAACATACCGCCGACCGATCCTCGTGCGGCCCAGGTTGACTTGTCGGAGACGTTGAACCTGTACCTGTTCAGCGTGCGCAACCTGCATGGCCTGCTTCAGCAGCCCGCCGTGCCACAAAGATTGTTCTTCGACTTCAGCCGCGACTACAACACGGCCATCAGCAGGTTCCGCGATGCACGTGATCGCTACGACGGGGCACTGAGTCGTCATTGGCCGGCGAACGTGCTGCCGATGTGGGTCGCGGTGCGCGACCGCCTGTGGGCGGTGCACGGAGTGTTCTGGAAACTCAACGAAGGCGACGCACGAACCATCTTCGAGACGAAGTCGTCGCCTCCGGAAGTGCAGGCACGCATGCGTTCTCTCTCGTCCGAACTGGACACATTGCAGTCCGGGATCACGGATTTTCTGAAGGTCCTGAATCAAAGGAGTTCACCATGAATCCCCTACGCGCCCGGACGCCAATCCGCCACCTGTCGCTTCTCTCGGCAGTCGCTGTGCTCATGGCCTGCGGAGGTGGCACCGAGGCCCTGTTCGTTCCGTTCTTCGCCTTCGGCTTTCAGGACAGCCTCGCCAATCCGACGCTCAACATGTCGTTGAAGCCCGGCGACGACTGCAGCAGCAAGGGCACGCTGCCTGGCAGCGCGAACATGGATGTTTTCAACGAAGGGACCGCCGCGCTGACGGGTACCTACGACGGCCGTGACCTCTCCATCACGCTCAGCCAGCCGTTGGGCGGCTATCAGGGAACCTACAGCGGCCACTTCGTCGATCGCGACAACATCAGCTTCAAGCCGGCACCGGGCGGCACGGGCACGCCCTTCACCGTCACGCGCAACGCCAATGGCCAGCCCCTGCGCAGCTGCCCCTGAAGATCGAGGTGCGGCCCACGCGGAACTCGCTAAGGGGCGATGTGCTGCCGCTCCACGCGGCAGGCGAAGCAGCCGCGCCTGGCGAAATGCAGGTGGAGGTAGGCGACCTCGGCGTTGCTGAAGAAGCGCTCGATCTCTTCGGCGACGTGCGTGCCCTCGCGCACGCTGGCGTCGACGATCAGGTGGGCGGCGTCGTAGGCGCGCACGGAGAGCAGGCGCGAGCTCAGGTAGGGCGGCACTTCATCGGCCGGCAGCACGCGCTGGACGGCGCCGCGGCGCACGTAGATCGGGCCGGAGGCGCGGTAGGGGCTGGCGGCGGGTTGGTGCTCGTAGGGGAGCAGGAGCAGCTCGTCGCCTTGCTGGGCGTCTTCGAGGCTGATGCGGCAGGGGTAGCCGGTGTTGGCGGTGGCGATGTGGCGCTGTGCGCCGTGCTGGGCGAGGGCTTGGTCGGAGAGGGTGAAGAGCGGGGCGAMGGGGGTGGGGGGTAGGGCGATCAATTGGAAGTGATGCATGGCGGGGTCCGGTGATGGGGAGCGGGCATCGTCGTTGTTGTGCGATGCGTGGGCTGGCCGGTTTCGGACTTCGAATTCACGGCCGTCGAACGCAGTCGATTTCGTGCTTTGTCTCATCAACCTTGCCGTTGACACCAGTCCTCATGCGGGATGAGAGTCCGGCTGCTGCATTGGCGAATGCGCCGCCGCAGTGCTCTTGTTCTGCGCGAAGAACCAAAGGGAGGCAAACATGACTTGCGTTCGAAGGCTGCTGCTTTGCTCTGCGGTCGCCGCCGCGACTGCGCTCGCTGCTTGGTCTCCGGTCACTTTCCAGCACGCGGGAGGAATGAATGGCTGACGGGTTGAACCATGCAGTACTGAAACGGAACGCCATCGCCTACTGGCAACAAGGCTCAGGGAACCGCCCAGTCAAGCTAACCAGTGTTCTACGTCACCCCACTTTCTGGAGTGAGGGCTACATCACCTGCCACAAGTTCATTGTTGGTCGTAGCCTTTCTGAGGTGGAGCGAATCCTCGGTTTGCCATTGGGTGAGCTCACTGGCGGCGCATACCTCTATGAGTTTTTGCGACTGCCAGCACCGGAGGAGTTTGATACTCGCGGCTACACGCAAACGCCGGCTGGCCAACCGTGGGTCGCTGGTAGCGCCTATCCCGTTGGGGCCGGCGCGGCTCAGTGGGAGGTCTGCAAGAACACTCATATTCCCAGCCGTTTGGTGGCCGTCATTCAGTACGGCCAAGTCATCCCGTGAGTAGCACCATCAGATCTAACCCTTCCATCGAGAAACGTCTTCCAGCGTGCTTCGCACGCTTCCAGCCGCCGCTCATGCCCAACGGCAGGGCTTTTCACCTCCAAGGAGGACTTCACATGAAGAAGATACTTGCAGGCTCCGTTGCCCTTGCTTTTTGCACGATCGCGCACTCCAAAGCATCTGCGAAGCGATCATCAGATCCGCAAACTACAACCAATGCCAGTCTGTTTCGCAGAATCAGCAGTACTTGTTGCAGAAGGCCAATTTTTGCTTGGCGGAGTACGACAAGTCCACGAGTGAGCAACGCGTGACCAACTTTGGCCAAGGTAGGATCGTCGGATCAGCGGTCTTGCTTCTGAGCTATCAAGTCTCCTTCGAGGGAGAATTGGCGACCCGTGTCTACGCTTGGGGCCCAGCGGAAGACGCTTGCGTGGCGGGCAGTCGCCTAGGCTAATCGTTTGAAACCTCATGCGGGCTCTGCCGTTGGCGGAGCGACGCGTGACGAATTCTCGCAACCGAGGATAGTCGCATGGCGCACATGATCGACAGTTGGACTGCATTCCTGAAGCGCGCTGGCTACGAAGCTCGCCAGAATGCTCCCATGGCCGTGATCGTCTTGACGATGGTGGCGGCTGCGCTTCTCGGCCAGATGGACCTCAAGCTGCGAGATTATGAGTTCATCAAATATTTGATGCCCGGCGCGGTCTTCTTGGTCGCATCGGTGGTTGCTCTATTCGCTCATCTGCAAAGCGTGAGCCAGAAGTCACAACAGGAGCTCTTCTCGGGACGCGCCGACTCTGAGAAAGCGAGTGCCTTCCCCCAAGTGCATCTGTCGCCGATCGAGCGAGTGGCAGGCAAAGACGATGGCCCAGATAGAAAGGGCGAGACGAGCATCACCGCTGAGTATGTCAAGCAGTTCCACGTCCGTCAGATACGCGCAATGGCTGACGGAATGGTGAATCGGCTTAGGGGCGAGATCTATCGGCTGGGTTCACGGGCCAATCTGAATCTTGCTGTTGGGGTGGTTGTCTGCTTGGCGGGCTTCGCTGTCTTGGGCTACTACGTGTTCTTTGAAAAGCACCTGATCGACACGGCGCAGGAGGCGCTTCAGTTCGCCGTGCGCTTTTGTTT
>NZ_JBFUGN010000049.1:0-15185 GCF_056402895.1 Rhizobacter sp. P3_B12
TCCCCGAGCTGTACCGCGCGATGATGTCGCCGCCGTGCGACCTGCTGGCGGTGCCGGCCGCCTTCACGCACACCACCGGCCGCGCGCACTGGGAGCTGCTGCTGCGGGYGCGCGCGGTCGAGAACCAGTGCTACGTGATCGCACCGGCGCAGGGCGGGCTGCACGAGAACGGTCGCCGCACCTTCGGCCACAGCCTGATCGCCGATCCGTGGGGCGAGGTGCTCGCGATGCGCGAAGAGGGCGAAGGGGTCGTGATGGCGACGCTCGATCCGGCGCGGATCGCGCAGGTGCGGATGCAGTTGCCGGCACTGACGCACCGGCAGCCGAGGTGGATTCCGGCCTGACGAAGCAGGCCGCGCAGCGGGTCACGGAGCCAGCGGAAGCTCGCTGCGCAGACGATACGAGCCGGTCACCGCCGGCACGCCGCTGCAGGAGAACTCGAAGTCGACGGCCAGCCGCTCGAGTCTCAGCAGGTCCAGTCCGGAGGACGTCGTGCCCAGCGCGACGTCGAGCAGCGTGAAGCGTCCCGTCAGGTCGTCGCACGCGGGCATCGGCCACCAGAGGTCCATCGACGCCGTCGAGCTTCGCTTGAAGATGTTGACCGGCGCATCGTAGGTGCCCGGCGCCAGCGGCACGCCGGGCGGCAGCGTCAGCACCAGCGTGCCCTGGAAGCTGGCGGCTGCTTTCGCGAACTCCGTTCCGACCGGCGGGATGCGGGTCCGCAGCACGTCGGTCGGGACGCCCGCCGTCATCATCTCGGCCGTGGCCATGTCGGCCGGCAATGCGACGAGACCGTCCGCGCCGCGCGCCAGCCAGTCGGCGGAGCGGGCCTTCACCTGCATCAGCATGGCGCCGGCGGCGGAAGGCACGACCTGCAATCGCACGCGGTCGGTGTCGACCACGCCCGCGGCCGTCGTGATCGTCACCAGCATGTCGGCTTCGAACGCCGCCGCGCCGGGTTGGGGCGCGACGTCGACACTGGCGTGCGCGGCGTCGGGTGTCACGTTCAAGGGCGCGCCGTTCAACTGCCGCCATGCGTACGACAGCACCGGGTCGGCCCCGCTCGACAGGCTCGCGCCGGCCTCGAGGCTCACCGGCCTGCCGGCGAGCACGACGCGGCCGGTCGGGGCCGACACGCTGGCGACGGCTGCGTTGTCGACGACCAGCCGGAATCCCGTACCGGCCAGGACCTGCCCGCGGGTGCCCGCCAGCGGGGCCTGCGGCGGAAGCTGCACCAGGTACTCGCGCCCCGGCTGCAACTGCGTCGGCAGGTGCAGGACCAGGCTGGATTCGACGGTCTCGGCGCGGGCGGTCACGATCGCATCGCCCCAGTCGTAGTCGCCCTCCTTCGGCTCGCGCACCAGGCTGACGTCGAACGATGCCGGCGTCAATGCGTGCGAGAAGTGCAGCGATGCCTCGCGCCGCTGTGGCGCGACGGGCACGGACGCCGCGCCCATCGCCCAGAGGGTGTCGAACTGGATGTCCTTGACGTTGCCATAGGCGCCCGGCAGGTCGCCCGCATGCCACCACGGGAAGCCGGTGACCATCCGGAACCACGGCATGGCCTCGTTCAAGCCCCAGGAACCACGCAGCGTCRCCAGCTGCCGGCCGTCCTCGGCACTCACGCCGAGCGACGTCGATCGCGCCCCTGTGACCATGAGCTGGCCCTCCGAGGGGTAAGTGTCGAAGTAGGCGAACAGCGCCTGCGGGGTCGACAGCTGGACCTGGCCCTGYAGCAGCCCGCTGGACAAGGTCATCTGCATCGTGGTCGCGATGCCCGAGCGCTGGATCAGCTCCTCCCTGGAGACGAGCATGCCGGTGATCCGGTCGACCGTGGGCGTTCCGCCGCTCGTCCCCGCGAACTCGAGCGGAACGGCATCGTCGGAGCGTTCCGAAAATCCCTGGCGCAGGCCGTCGCTCCAGGACTCATGGTGGAGGGCCCCCGTCCACGAGAACGTGAAGGTGCCCGAGGTGTGCTGCAACCCGCTTCCAGTCAGCTCGACGAACGCAGCGGCCTGCTTGCCGGCAGGCGGCGCTTGCAGGCTCAGGCGCGCAGTTCCGGTGAAGACCGCGGCCGTGGCCGGCAGCAGGCAGTGGTACAGCGTGACCTCGATCGTGTCGCCGGCATCGACGGTGCGGTTGGCGTTCGCATCGCTCCAGTGCAGCGTCCGCTGGCCGCCGCCCATGCAGCTCACCTGCGTCTCCTCGCCGACGGGTTCCTTCAGCCAGCGGTCGACCTCGTAGCCGAGGGTCAACAGGGATTCCGCATAGCTGACGGGCAGTTCGATGGCCGCGGAGGCCTGCGCCTGCTTCTCCAGCGCCAACGGCGTCATCCACTGGTTGCCGGACGAACCGACGTCGGCGCCGCCACCACCGCCGCCGCAGGCGGCCAGGATCGCCACGGACATGGCGGCGAGCCAACGGCTCGCAGGGCGAGCGCGTCGCAGGATCTGGATCATGAGGCCCCTCCTCCGGGCTGGTTTGCCGCGTATTGTCGCGGAGCCCGGGGCCGGATTCAGTTCAGCTCGTTGCGCCGCGGCAGGTCTGCGCCGCGCCGCGAGCAGGTGATGGCCGCCGCGCGCGCCGCGAAGTTCAGCGCATCGGCCAGCTGATCGCTGCCCAGCGCCGCGATCGCCTGGCCCGACAGCGCAGCCCGCTCGGCCAGCCAGGTCAGCAGCGCCGCCTGGAAGGTGTCGCCGGCGCCGACCGTGTCGATCACCGTCACCACCACCGGCTGCGCCTCGGCCTGCGCGCCGGCCGTCCAGCCGATCGCGCCCTTCGCGCCGCGCGTCACCACCACCAGCGTCACGCCGGCCGCGAGCCACTGACGGGCCAGCGCCTCGTGCGCGACGCCCGGGTACAGCAGCGCGAGATCCTCGTCGCTGACCTTCAGCAGGTGCGTGCGCGGCAGCATCCACTGCAGCTGCTCGCGCCAGCGCGCGACCTCGGGCTCGACGTTCAGCCGGATGTTCGGGTCGTACGAGATCAGGCAGCGCCCGTGCTCGCGCTCCACCAGCGCCCGCAGCGTGCCCGCCACCGGCTCGACGATGGTGTTGAACGAGCCGACGTGGATCACCTTCGCATCGCCCGGCACGCGCTGCAGCGCCTCGAGCGGCACCTCGCGGTCCGCCGCGCCGTGGCCATAGAACGCATACGACGGCACGCCGGCCGCATCGAGCCCGACCAGGCCGAGCGTGGTCGGCGCGCTGCTGACGTGCAGCGCCCGCGTGTCGACACGCTCCGCCTGCATCGCCGCCACCAGCCGCTCGCCCAGGAAGCCGCTCGACACCCCGCCGAAGAATGCGACCGGCTGCTCGAGCCGCGCCAGCCCGACCGCGACGTTGAACGGCGAGCCGCCGATGCGTGCATCCATGCTCACGCCGGTCGGCGTGCTGCCGGTCGAGAACACATCCATCAAGGCTTCGCCACACACCACGAACATCGGACTCTCCAGAAAAAGGGGCCCGCAAAGGGCGCGCCAGCTTGCCCCCGGCGGGCCGCGGAGGCTACAGGGTTTTCCATTAATCAATCAACTTGATTTATTAAACGCCGCTGCCCATACTCTGCTGCGCGCTGCCGATACGCGCTTCCRCATTCCAGACCCTCACAACATCCCGGAGACAAGACATGCGCCTCAAGACCCTGCCGATCCTGTCGTCGATCGCCGCCGCTGCCCTGTTCGCGGCCGGCTCCGCGTCGGTCCACGCTGCCGACCAGCCGATCATCGGCCTGATCACGAAGACCGAGACCAACCCCTTCTTCGTGAAGATGAAGGAAGGCGCCAGCGAGGCCGCCAAGGCCAAGGGCGCGAAGCTGCTGAGCGGCGCCGGCAAGGCCGATGGCGACAACGCCGGCCAGGTGACCGCGATGGAGAACATGATCGCCGCCGGCGCCAAGACCATCCTGATCACGCCGAGCGACTCGAAGGCGATCGTGCCGGCCATCAAGAAGGCGCGCGACAAGGGCGTGCTGGTGATCGCGCTCGACAGCCCGACCGACCCGACCGAGGGCACCGACGCGCTGTTCGCGACCGACAACTACCAGGCCGGCGTGCTGATCGGCCAGTACGCGAAGGCGGCAACGGCGGGCAAGCCGGTGAAGATCGTCACGCTCGACCTGTTCCCCGGCCACCCGGTCGGCGCACAGCGCCACAACGGCTTCCTGAAGGGCTTCGGGCTGGCCGCGCCCGATGCGAAGAGCAACGAACTCGGCAAGGCCGCCGAAGTCGTCTGCATGGCCGACAGCTACGGCGACCAGGCCAAGGCGCAGACCGCAATGGAGAACTGCCTGCAGAAGAGCCCCGAGGTGACGCTGGTCTACACGATCAACGAGCCGGCCGCCGCCGGTGCGTACAAGGCGCTGAAGTCGGCCGGCAAGGAAAAGGGCGTCACCATCGTCTCGGTCGACGGCGGCTGCCAGGGCATCAAGGACGTCGGCGCCGGCATCATCGCGGCGACCTCGCAGCAGTACCCGCTGAAGATGGCGGCGATGGGCGTCGAGGCCGGCATCGAGTACGCGAAGACCGGCAAGAAGCCGAGCGGCTACACCGACACCGGCGTCACGCTGATCGCCGCCAAGCCGGTGGCCGGCGTCGACAGCAAGGACGTGAAGACCGGCACGGACCTGTGCTGGGGCAAGAAGTGATGAAGGGGCGGCTGCCCCCGCTCGCGACGCTCGGCCCCTTCATCGCGCTGCTGCTCGCCTGCGGTTTCTTCGCGACGCAGAACGAACGCTTCCTGACCGGCGGCAACCTGTCGCTGGTGCTGCAGCAGGTGATGGTGGTCGGCGTCATCGCGATCGGCCAGACGCTGATCATCCTGACCGCCGGCATCGACCTGTCCTGCGGCATGGTGATGGCGCTGGGCGGCATCGTGATGACGAAGTTCGCGACCGAGCTGGGCGTGCCGCCGCTGCTGGCCGTGCTGTGCGGCATCGGCGTGACGACGCTGTTCGGGCTGGTCAACGGGCTGCTCGTCACGCGCATCAAGCTGCCGCCCTTCATCGTCACGCTGGGCACGCTGAACATCGCGTTCGCGATCACGCAGCTGTACTCGAACTCGCAGACGGTGACCGACGTGCCCGACGCGATGACGGTGCTGGGCAACACCTTCGCGCTCGGCGGCACCACCAACGTCGCGTACGGCGTGGTGCTGATGCTCGCGCTGTACGGCCTGGCCTGGTTCGCGCTGCGCGAGACGGCCTCGGGCCGCCACGTCTACGCGGTGGGCAACAACCCCGAGGCGACGCGGCTGACCGGCATCCCGACGCAGCGCGTGCTGCTCTCGGTCTACGTGCTGGCTGGCGTGTTCTACGGCATCGCGTCGCTGCTGTCGGTGGCGCGCACCGGCGTCGGCGACCCGAACGCCGGGCAGACCGAGAACCTGGACGCGATCACCGCGGTGGTGCTTGGCGGCACCAGCCTGTTCGGCGGGCGCGGCGTGATCCTCGGCTCGCTGGTGGGAGCGCTGATCGTCGGCGTGTTCCGCAACGGGCTGACGCTGATGGGCGTGTCGTCGATCTACCAGGTGCTGGTGACCGGCGTGCTGGTGATCCTGGCGGTGGCCACCGACCAACTCTCGCGCAAGGGAGCCCGCTGATGTCGATCAATACACAAGCCCCCCTCGTGATGGAGGCCCGCGGCCTCGTGAAGCACTACGGCCAGGTGGTCGCGCTCGACGGTGCCGATTTCGAGCTGCGCGCCGGCGAGATCCTCGCGGTGATCGGCGACAACGGCGCCGGCAAGTCCTCATTGATCAAGGCCTTGTCGGGCGCGACCATTCCCGACGAAGGCGAGATCAAGCTCGACGGCAAGATCATCCATTTCAAGAGCCCGATCGACGCGCGGCGCGCCGGCATCGAGACCGTCTACCAGGATCTTGCGGTGGCGCCGGCGATGAGCATCGCCGAGAACCTGTTCCTCGGCCGCGAGCTGCGCCGCCCCGGGTTCATGGGCAGCGTGCTGCGCATGCTCGACAAGAAGAAGATGCTGGAGGAGAGCGTCACGCGGATGAACGAGCTGAAAGTCGGTATCCGATCGATGACGCAGGCGGTCGAGACGCTGTCTGGCGGGCAGCGCCAGTGCGTCGCGGTGGGCCGCGCGGCGGCGTTCGCGCGGCACGTGGTCATCATGGACGAACCCACCGCGGCGCTCGGCGTCAAGGAGGGCAACATGGTGCTCGAGCTGATCCGCCGCGTGCGCGACAAGGGCCTGCCGGTGATCCTGATCAGCCACAACATGCCGCATGTGTTCGAGATCGCCGACCGCATCCACATCGCGCGCCTCGGCAAGCGCGCGGCGGTGGTCAACCCGAAGAAGATCAGCATGAGCGACACGGTGGCGGTGATGACCGGCGCGAAGCGGGTCGACGAGCTGCCGGCCGACTGCCTGGCCTGAACCCCGGTACCCACGACCCATGCTGAAGAACATCGACCCCGTGCTGACGCCGGCCCTGCTGAAGCTGCTGTGCGAGATGGGGCACGGCGACGAGGTGGTGCTGGCCGACGCCAATTTCACCGCCGAATCGCTGGCCGGCGGCCAGCCGGTGCTGCGGCTGCCGGGTATCGGCATGGCACGGGCCTGCGCGGCCGTGCTGTCGGTGTTCCCGCTCGACGAAGCCGTGCCGCGGCCGGTGGCCTTCATGCAGGTGAGCGGCACGGCCGAGGGCTACCGCTCGGCACTGCAGCGCGAGATCCTCGACCCGCTCGGCGCGCAGTGCGAGGCCGTCGAGCGCTTCGCGTTCTACGAGCGCGTGCGCGGCGCCTACGCGATCGTGCAGACTGGCGAGATGCAACCGTTCGCCAACATCCTCTTCAAGAAGGGCGTCATCGCCGACGCCCTTCGGCCCTGACCGAATGACCGAATGACCGAGCTTCAGGCGAGCCGGCTGCGGCCGCGCGGCTCCAACCACGTGGGCATGCGCCAGTTCAACGAGCGCGTGGTGCTGCAGGCGATCCGGCTGCACGGCGCGCTGCCGAAGGCCGAGATCGCCCGCCTCACGCACCTGACGCCGCAGACGGTGCAGCTGATCATCGGCCGGCTCGAGGGCGACGGGCTGGTCGTCAAGCAGGCGCCGGTGCGCGGCAAGGTCGGCCAGCCGTCGGTGCCGATGGCGCTGAACCCGGACGGCGCGTTCTCGATCGGCATCAAGATCGGCCGGCGCGGCATGGACATGCTGCTGGTCGACTTCACCGGCCAGGTGCGCGAGCGGCTGGTGCGGGCCTATGCCTTCCCCGATCCGCACCGCCTGTTCGACGAGATCGCCGAGGGCCTCGCCGAGTTGCGCGGGCGGCTCGGCCCCGAGCGCGCGCGCGTGCTGCACGGCGTGGGCGTGGCGGCACCGCTGTCGCTGGGCGGATGGGAATCGCTGCTCGGCGTGTCGGCCGAGGCGGCGCAGGCCTGGGCGCTGATCGACATCCGCGCCCGCGTGGCCGCGCTGACCGAGCTGCCGGTGGTGTTCGTGAAGGACACCGCGGCCGCCTGCGTGGCCGAGCTGGTGGCCGGCCGCGGGCGCAGCATGCGCAGCTACCTCTACGTCTTCATCGACACCTTCATCGGCGGCGGGCTGGTGCTGGACAGCCACCTGCGCGGCGGCGTCAGCGGCAACGCCGGCGCGGTCGGCTCGCTGGCGCTGGGCGCGAGCGACGGCCACGGGCTGCCGCGGCAGTTGCTGAGCGTGGCTTCGCTGTTCGACCTGGAGGCGCGCTGGCGCGAGGCCGGGCTGGCCGAGCAGGCCTGGCTGGACGAGCGCGCATTGACGGCGCCGTGGCTGCCGATCACCGAGGCCTGGCTGCGCGACGCCTGCCCCGGCATCGCGCTGGCCGTGCACACGGCGGCCTGCCTGCTCGACCTGGAGGGCGTGATCATCGACGGCTCGTTCGGCCGCGGGCTGCTGGCCGCGCTGCTGCGCGAGCTGTCGACCGCGCTGGACGGCTACAGCTGGGAAGGCGTCGCGCGGCCGGAGGTGCTGCCGGGCACGATCGGCTCGGATGCACGGGCGATGGGGGGCGCGTTGCTGCCGCTGTATGCGAACTTCGCGCCGGACCGGGACCTGTTCCTGAAGCTGGAGCCCTGACGGGTTTCAGCGTGAACCGAACATCATCTGCCGCGCCAGCGCCGACTTGACCGGCTTCAACGCCTGCAACGCCGCCATCCCGAGCCCCCGCGCCGCCCCCGCCCCCGGCAGCTTCCACGTGAAGCTGCGCGCCAGGAAATCGGTCGCGGCGATCATCGCCCAGCGGTCCGGCCCGCGCTGCCACTCCAGGCGCCGCAGCACCTGCGCCACGTCCGCGTTGCGCGACAAGGCCTGCACCAGCTCGAACGCATCGCGCAGGCCGAGGTTCAGCCCCTGCCCCGCCACCGGGTGCAGCGTCTGCGCCGCGTTGCCGATGCGCACCGTGCGCCCGTCGGTCAGCGTGCGCTCGGCGCTCAGCCCGAGCGCGAACCGCTTCAGCGGCGACACCGCGGTGATCGCGCCGACCTCGGCATCGAACATCGTGTTCAGCACCGCCAGCCGCTGCGCGTCGCTCAGCGGCTCGACCGGGTCGTCGGCGGCCGGCACGCACCACACCAGCGAGGCCTGCCCGTTCTTCAGCGGCAGCAGCGCCGCCGGCCCGTGGCGCGTGAAGCGCTCGTAGGCCACCCCTGGCCGGGCGTTCGCGAGCGTCACGGTGCCGACCCAGGCGGTCTGGTGATAGTCGCGGTGCAGCGGCTCGCGCACGCCGCCCAGGCGCTCGCGCGGCAGCTGGCTGAACACGCCGCCCTCGGCCACCACCGCGATGTCGAAGCGCTCGGCAATGCCGGCATCGACCTCGACCCCACCCTCCACCGGCTTCAGCCCCTGCACCGGCTGGCCGAAGCGGCTGAGCAGGCGCTGCGGCTCGCGCTCGCAGGCCGCGAGCCATGCGCGCTGCAGCGGCGCGACGATGCCGCCATAGCTCAGCACCGCGCCGAGCATCGGCACCGCCTCCTCGAGCGCGCTGATGCGCACCGTCGGCTCGCCGACCCAGGCAGCCAGCGCGGCACCGAGCGACGGCGGCTGCTGCGAGACATGCACCTCGACGATCGGCTGCGCCGCATCGGCCTGCCAGGCTTCGAGCCGCTGCAGCAGTTGCACGCTGCCGAGCGACAGCGCGAGCGTGCGCGGATCGCCGGACACGTCCTTGTCGAGCGGCCGGGCATCGAACACGCTGACCTGCGCCCGCGGCAGCGACTGCGCGGCCAGCAGCGCGAGAGCCAGGCCCACCGGCCCGGCGCCGACCACGGCGAGGGTCAGCGGCTTCTCGGATGACGCAGGAGCAGGGCGGGGAGCGGTCATCGGRCACCTCGTGAGCGGCGGTGTGGCGGAAAAGCGGCATTGTCGCGCTGCCGCACGAGGCCATCGCGAAAGGCCTCGGCGTGACATTTCGCACCGATTCGCCACCGACGACCGGCCCGCCGCTGTCCTACCCCCGACTCAGGGCATGGCCGCTTTGGATGCGCGGGGGTACGGTGCCGGCTGCCCCCCTAATTTGCAGCCCCCCAGATGCCCGCCTCCGCAGTACTCGCGCGCCTTTTCCTGCTCCCCGCCATCGCCGCCGCAGGGGCGCTTCTCGGCGCCTGCAGCCCGCAGGCCGGCGCCTCCACCGAACAGGCCGCTTTCAGGATCAACGGCGAGCCGGTCAGCGAGCACCAGCTCGAACTCGTGCTGCCGCGCGCCGCGATCGGCGAAAGCAACGCGCAGACCCAGGCCGCGGGCCGCCTGGCGGTGGCCGACCTGGTGCAGGAATCGCTCGCCGCGCAGGCCGCGCGCAAGGCCGGGCTGGACCGCGACCCGCGCACCGTGCAGATGATCGAGGCCGCGCAGCGCGAGGTGCTGGCCCGGGCCTACGAAGAGCGCCTGGCGGGCACCGCCGTCGAACCCTCCAGCGACGAGATCGACCAGTTCTACGAAGCGCACCCCGCGTGGTTCGCGCAGCGCCGGCTGATGTGGCTGCAGGAGGCGGTGCTGCCGCTGCCGGCCGCGCGCCTCGAGGCGTTGAAGGCCCGGCTGCAGGCCGCGGCGACGCCCGACAAGACGATGGAGGCGCTGCGCGTCGAAGGCGTGCCGCTGAACGCGCGCCAGTTCGCGCTGCAGCCCGAGGAGACGCCGCAGGCGCTGCTCGACGCCCTGGCGCCGCTGCGCGTCGGCCAGTCGCTGGTGCTGCCGCAGGACGGCGGCGTGCGCGTGCTGACGGTGCTGCAGACGCAATCCACCGCGGTGTCGCGCTCGGCGGCCGTCAAGCAGATCGCGGCGGTGATCCGCACCGAACGGCGCCGCAAGGCGGTCGAGCGCGGGCTCGCCGCACTGCAGCAGCAGGCCCGGGTCGAATACCTCGGCCGTTCGATGCAGTGGAGCGCCGCGGCGTCGGCGCCGATCCAGCGCTAGCCGATCCGCCCAGGGGCCGCGCCGCGCGGTTCACCAAAAAGGGGGAGACGAGCGGCCGATGCCGGGGCGTATTATTCGCCGCACTCCGATCCCGGAGCCGGTCGTTTTGCAGGAGCTTCGCGCCATGGGCCTGATGGATTTCATCAAGAAACAGTTCATCGACATCCTCGAGTGGACCGAGTCCGGCGACGGCGTGCTGGCCTGGCGCTACCCGATGGCCGACAACGAGATCCAGTACGGCGGCTCGCTCACCGTGCGCGAATCGCAGATGGCGGTGTTCGTCAACGAAGGCAAGGTGGCCGATGTGTTCGGCCCCGGCACCTACAAGCTGACGACGCAGACGCTGCCGGTGCTCACCTACCTGAAGAACTGGGACAAGCTGTTCCAGAGCCCGTTCAAGAGCGACGTCTACTTCTTCAGCACCCGCCAGCAGATCGACCAGCGCTGGGGCACGACCCAGCCGGTGACGATCCGCGACAAGGACTTCGGCGCGGTGCGCCTGCGCGGCTTCGGCAACTACAGCTACCGCATCGCCGACCCGAAGCTGTTCCACACCGAGATCTCGGGCACGCGCGCGAGCTACACCACCGCCGAACTCGACGGCCAGCTGCGCGCGCTGATGCTGCAGCACATCTCCGACGCGGTGGCCGGGAGCGGCATCGCCTTCCTCGACCTCGCAGCCAACCAGGTCGAATTCGCGAAGGCGCTGCRGGAGGCGACGCAGCCGTCGTTCAACAAGTTCGGCCTGTTGCTCGAGAGCGTCACGCTGCAGAACATCTCGCTGCCCGAGGAGCTGCAGAAGATCCTCGACCAGAAGATCGGCATGGGCATGGTCGGCAACGACATGGGCAAGTTCATGCAGTACCAGACGGCGCAGGCGCTGCCGAAGTTCGCCGAGGGCGGCGGTGGCGGTGGTGGCATCGCCGGCGATGCGATGGGCCTGGGCGCGGGTGTCGCGCTCGGCCAGGTGCTGGCGCAGCAGCTCAGCCACGGGCTGCAGCAGCCGGCGGCAGCGCCGGTCGCGGCAGCCGCCGCGGCCGCTGCGACACCCCTCCGCCCCGACGAAGTGATGGCCACGCTCGAGAAGCTCGGCGACCTGAAGGCCAAGGGCATCCTGACGCAGGACGAGTTCGACGCCAAGAAGGCCGAGTTGCTGAAGAAGCTGGTCTAAGGTCGCCGCTCTTTCTTGGCGACCGAACCCAGCCCACAGCGCGCCTACCGCGCGCCCTGCCCCAACTGCGGCGCCGAGGTCGAGTTCCGCTCGGCCGCGTCGGCGTTCGCGGTCTGCAGCTTCTGCCGCAGCACCATCGTGCGCGACGGCGACGCGCTGCGCAGGATCGGCCAGAGCGCCGAGCTGTTCGACGACCATTCACCGCTGCAGCTCGGTGCGAGCGGGCGCGTGCAGGGCGCCGGCTTCACGCTGGTGGGCCGGCTGCAGTACCGCTACGCCGAGGGCACGTGGAACGAATGGCATGCGCTGTTCGACAACGGGCGCAGCGGCTGGCTGTCGGAGGACAACGGCCGCTACGTGCTCGCGTTCGACCAGCCGCTGCAGGCCGCGGTGCCGGAGGCGGCCAGCCTGCGGCCCGGGCAGCAGCAGATCGTCAACGGCCAGCCGTGGTCGGTCGCGTCGGTCTCGGCCGCGAAGCTGATCGCGGCGCAGGGCGAGCTGCCGGTCAAGCCGAACACGGAGCGCGGCTTCGTCGTCAGCGACCTGCGCAGCACGCGCGACGAGGTCGGCACGCTCGACTACAGCGACCCGGCGGCGCCGAAGTGGTCGGTCGGCCGCTCGGTCGCGATCAGCGAGCTCGCGATGACGGGCCTCGCCGAGCAGGCGCAGAAGACGCTGAAGGCGCGCAGCGTCGAATGCCCGAACTGCGGCACCTCGCTGGAGGTGAAGCTGGCGACGACGCAATCGATCGTCTGCCACCAGTGCCATTCGGTGGTCGACGTGTCGCAAGGCGTCGGCGGCGACCTCGCGCACTACGTGCAGGACAACGGCAGCGAGCCGCAGATCGCGCTCGGCAGCGTCGGCACGCTGGCGCTCGGCGGCAAGGCGCCGCTGCCGTGGCAGGTGGTCGGCTATGTCGAGCGCTGCGAGCTGCCCGACGGCTCCGACGACGAGCAGACCTTCTGGCGCGAGTACCTGCTGTACCACCGCACCGAGGGCTTCGCGTTCATCGTCGACGCGGAAGACGGCTGGAGCTGGACGGCGCCGATCACCGGCGTGCCGCAGCTGCGCGGGGACAGTGCGGTGTACCAGGGCGCGACCTACCGCAAGCTCTACACCTACACCGGGCAGGTCACCTACGTGCTCGGCGAGTTCTACTGGCAGCTCACGCGCGCGCAGCGCACGCTCAACACCGACTACCAGTCCGGCAGCAAGCGGCTGAACCGTGAGCAGACCGGCGACGAGATCGTCTGGTCGGCGGGCGACGCGATGAGCGCCGACGACGTGATGAAGGCGTTCCGGCTCGCTGGCGACCGGCGCGCGGCGCTGCAGCGGGATGCGCTGCCGTCATCGGGCTCGGGCGGGCTGCTGGCCAAGCTCTTCGTCGCGATGTTCGTGATCGCGGTGCTGCTGATGCTGTTCCGCTGCAGCAGCAGCTCGGCCGATTGCAGCGGCCTGCGCAGCACCTACGGCGAGAATTCGCAGGAGTACGCCAGCTGCCTGAACAGCAACCGCAGCGGCGGCGGCAGCGGCTTTCGCACCGGCGGCGGCTCGTTCGGCGGCTTCTCGAGCGGCGGCGGCCACAAGTGAAGACAACCCCACACAGGAGGCTCTCATGATGGGAATCGAATGGATGAAGCCCGGCATCTTTGTCGGCTCCATCCTGTTTGCACTGATCGGCGTGCTGGTCTTCTGGATCAGCTTCATCATCGTCGACAAGATCACGCCCTATGACCTGTGGGCCGAGATCGTCGAGAAGAAGAACGTGGCGCTGGCGATCGTCGTCGGCTCGATGTGCATCGCGATCGGGATGATCGTCTCCGCCGCGATCCACGGCTGAAGGCAGTCTCTCGTCCGTGAGCGACGCAGCGGCCGATCCCCCGCCCCCCACGCCCCCCTCGCCCGGCATCCGCCCGGCCGAGGTGGCGCTGCTCGCGTCCGTCTTCGTCGTCGCCGCCTGCGGGCTCGTCTACGAGCTCGCGGCCGGCACGCTGGCGAGCTACCTGCTGGGCGATTCGATCCTGCAGTTCTCGACCATCATCGGCAGCTACCTGTTCGCGATGGGCATCGGCTCGTACCTGTCGCGCTTCTTCGAGCGGCAGATCATTGCGCACTTCCTGCGCATCGAGCTGCTGGTGGGCCTGGTCGGCGGGTTGATGCCGCTCGCGCTGTTCGCGCTGCAGACGCTGGCCGCGCCGTCGTTCCGCTTCGCGCTGTACGCACTGGTGCTGCTGGTGGGCACGCTGGTCGGGCTGGAGATCCCGCTGGTGATGCGCATCCTGAAGCGGCACTTCCGCGCACGCTACGCCCTCAAGGACCTGGTCTCGCAGGTGCTGACCTTCGACTACCTGGGCGCGCTGGTCGTCGCGATCGCGTTCCCGCTGCTGTTCGTGCCGCAGCTCGGGTTGATCCGCACCGGCGCGTTCTTCGGGCTGCTGAATGCCGCGGTCGCGGTGTGGGCGCTGTGGCTGTTCAGGGGCGAGCTGCGGCGCTGGGGGCTGCATGCGATCGCCTGCGGCGGCGTCATCGCCGCGCTGCTGGCGGCCTTCGCCGGCGCGGAGCGCGTCAGCAGCTGGGCCGAGGACCGCTTCTACGCCGACCGCATCGTCTACAGCGCATCGAGCGCCTACCAGCGCATCGTCGTCACCTCGAGCAGCGTCGGCGTGCGGCTGTTCCTGAACGGCAACCTGCAGTTCCATTCGCGCGACGAGTACCGCTACCACGAGGCGCTGGTGCACCCGGCGATGGCCGGCCACGGCGCGCCGCGCCAGGTGCTGGTGCTGGGCGGCGGCGACGGCATGGCGGTGCGCGAGATCCTGAAGTACCCCGGCGTCGAGCAGGTCACGCTGGTCGAGCTCGACCCGCACATGACGACGCTGTTCGCGCAGTCGCCGATGCTGCGCGCGCTGAACGCCGATTCGCTGCACTCGCCGAAGCTGCGCATCGTCAACGCCGATGCCTTCGCGTGGCTGGAGCAGAACCCGGGTGCGTTCGACGTGATCGTCATCGACTTCCCCGACCCGACCAATTTCTCGATCGGCAAGCTCTACACCACCGGCTTCTACCGGCTGGTCGAGCAGCACCTGAACGCGAGCGGCTATGCGGTGGTACAGACCACCTCGCCGCTGATCGCGCGCAAGAGCTTCTGGACGGTGGCGACCACGCTGGAAGCCGCCGGCCTGCAGGTGACGCCGTACCACGCGCACGTGCCGAGCTTCGGCGAATGGGGGTTCATCCTCGCGAGCCGCCGGCCCTACCGCATGCCGACGCAGCTGCCCGAGGGGCTGCGCTTCATCAGCCTCGGCGGGTTGCCGGCGCTGTTCGATTTCCCCATCGACATGGCGCGCGTGCCGGCCGAGGTGAACCGGCTGTCGAACCAGGTGCTGGTGCAGACCTTCGAAGATGAATGGGGCAAGGTGCACCAGTGAGCGGGCTCCCCGACCTCGACCGGCGCACGCTGCTCGCCGCAACAGCGGCCACGCTCGCCGGCCTGAGCGGCTGCGATGCGAAGCGGCCGGCGGCCTACGGCGGCGAATGGATCGGCGCGCAGCACGAGCGCGGCCACCGGCTGCGCGACGGCGGCCGCACGCTCGCCGAGCCGACGGTGCACA
>NZ_JBFUGN010000050.1:0-15120 GCF_056402895.1 Rhizobacter sp. P3_B12
GGGCGCCGGAGCTGGCTGGTTTCGTGGCCCGCGTGCGCCAGCACGCTTCGTGAACTGACTGTCGCCGACTGTTTGACCACAGCGAGCGAAGCGAGCGGAGGGAGTTTCGGCGACGGGCCGCGAAACCAGTCAGCGGAGGGAAGTCATCGCCCCTCCGGGGCGATGACCGCACCGGCCGGCGAGCCACAGCCTGCCCACCCGCGCCTTTGCCGCTCCGACACGCGAACGTCGCCATCTCAACCCCCACTCCGAGAACGCGCGATGAACTCGCGGTACCAATGAGCGCTGTCCTTGAGGGTGCGCTGCTGCGTCGCGTAGTCGACATGCACCAGCCCGAAGCGCTTCGCGTAGCCGGAGTTCCACTCGTAGTTGTCGAGCAGGCTCCAGTAGAAGAAGCCGCGCACATCCACGCCCTGCGCGATCGCGTCACTCACCGCACCCAGGTGGCTGCTCAGGTAGTCGATGCGCTGCGGGTCGGCCACCTTGCCGCCCTCCAGCTTGTCCGCACAGGCCGTGCCGTTCTCGGTGATCCACACCGGCGGCAACGGGTAGTCGCGGTGGATCTTCACCAGCAGCTCCGTCAAGCCCTGCGGATAGTTCTCCCAGCCCATGTCGCTCTCGCCACGCAGCTTCGGCGGCGGACGCGGCGGGTCCTCGCTCGAGGCCCAGATCCGCGTGTAGTAGTTGACGCCGAGGAAATCGAGCTTTTGCGCGATCACTTCGAAATCGTTTTCATGAGTGACCGGGTAAAGGTGCACACCGGGGGCCGTCGGGTAGCGCTTCAGGAAGATCGGGTCCATGTACCAGCGCACGAAGGTCGCGTACTCGCGCTCGGCCAGTGCGATGTCGGTCGCGCTGTTCGTGGCGGGCGTCGCCGGCGACTGGTTCAGCACGATGCCCAGCGGCGCCTTCACGCCGGCCGCGCGCATCGCCTGCAGCGCGAGGCCGTGCGACAGCAGCAGGTGGTGCGCGACCTGCACCGTCAGCTGCGGGTCCTTGAAGCCCGGTGCGAACTGGCCATTGCCGTTGCCGAGGAAGGCGGTGCACCACGGTTCGTTGTGCGTGGCGATGCTCGCCACCCGGTCGCCCAGCCGGCGGCCGATCACCTCGGCGTACTCGGCGAAGCGGTACGCGGTGTCGCGCGAGCCCCAGCCGCCCCGATCCTGCAGGCCCTGCGGCAGGTCCCAGTGGTACAGCGTCAGGTGCGGCGCGATGCCGCGCTCGAGCAGCCGGTCGACCAGCCGGTCGTAGAACGCCAGCCCCTTGTCGTTCCAGGCGCCATGGCCCAGCGGCTGCACGCGCGGCCACGCGATCGAGAAGCGGTAGCTGTCGACGTTCAGGCCGGCGATCAGCTCGACATCGTCGGCCCAGCGGTGGTAGTGGTCGCAGGCGACGTCGCCGGTGTGGCCCTCGAAGGTCTTGCCCGGCGTGTGCGAGAACGTGTCCCAGATCGACGGGCCGCGGCCGTCCTCACGGGCCGCGCCTTCGATCTGGTAGGCGCTGGTGGCAACACCCCACGCGAAGCCGCGGGGAAATTTCGGGTCGGTCACGGGTCGGAATCCTTGAGATGAAACGGGTCAGGCCTTGACCGCGCCGGCGGTCAGCCCTTCGATCAGCCGGCGCGAGGCCAGCACGAACATCACGAGCAGCGGCAGCACCGCGATCGACGAGCCGGCGCAGATCGCGCCCCACGGCGTCTGGCCGGTGCCCTGCAGCGAACGCAGCGCGAGCGGCACGGTGAACATCTCCATGTCGCGCATCACGATCAGCGGCCCGAGGAAGTTGTTCCACGCACCGATGAAGGTGACCAGGCCCAACGTGCCCAGCGCCGGGCCGATCAGCGGCACGATGATGCGCAGGTAGATGCCGAACTCGCCGCAGCCGTCGATGCGCGCGGCATCGATCAGGTCGCGCGGTATCGCCGAGCCGATGTACTGCCGCATCATGAAGATGCCCAGCGCCCCGCAGGCCGCCGGCACGATCAGCGCCTTCGGCTGGTTCAGCCAGCCCAGCCAGCTCATCGTCAGTGCCGTCGGGATCATCCCCACGAAGCTCGGCAGCAGCAGCGTCGCCATCACGAAGGCGAACAGCCGG
This sequence comes from Rhizobacter sp. P3_B12, assembly GCF_056402895.1. NCBI lineage: Bacteria > Pseudomonadati > Pseudomonadota > Betaproteobacteria > Burkholderiales > Sphaerotilaceae > Rhizobacter > Rhizobacter sp. P3_B12. The sequence goes on from NZ_JBFUGN010000050.1 coordinate 2,095, forward strand.
TCCTTGTGCTTGAAGTCGTACATCGCGAACGCGAAGCCGGCCAGCGAGCAGAACAGCAGGTTCAGCGCGGTGATCGCGACCGCGATGTACAGGCTCCAGCTCAGGTTGCGCCAGAAGAACGGCAGGCGGTCGAGCAGCAGCTTCACGTTGTCGATGAAGGCATCGCCGAACCACAGCGGCGGCGGCACCGACAGGATCTCGCGGTTCGAGTGCGTCGCGAACACGAACATGAAGTAGAACGGCGCCAGCATCAGCAGCGCACCGCCGAGCACGATGGCGTAGGCGCTCGCGGCGGTGGCCGGGTTGGCGAAGCGGATGGACGTGGAGCTCATCGCGTCAGGCCTTCTTTTCGCCAAGCAGGCGGTTGTTGGCCCAGGTCACCACGGCGATCACCATGAACAKCAGCCASGCGATGSYCGACGCGGTGCCGAAGTCGTTGTCGATGAAGGCGGTGGCGTACATGTGCATCGCCGCCGTCTTGCCGGCCTGGTCCAGGCCGCCGGTGCCGCCGGTCAGGATGAAGGGCTCCTCGAACAGCTGCAGGTTGCCGATGATGGTCAGCGTGACCGCGAAGAAGATCATCGGCTTGAGCATCGGCAGCGTCACGTAGCGGAACTGCTGCCAGGCCTTCGCGCCGTCCATCGTCGCGGCCTCGAACAGGTCCTTCGGGATCGTCTGGATCGCCGACAGGTACAGCACGGTGTTGAAGCCAACATAGCGCCACCAGACGACGAACGAGATCATCCACTTCGTGTAGTACGGCTGCCCCCAGTCGATGTTCTGCGCCGGAAACAGCCAGCCGATCACCGGCACCTGCGACATCGCGCCCAGTGCCGCGTTGACCACGCCGTAGTCGCGCGAGAACAGCGACGAGAACACCAGCGAGATCGCCACCGTCGACGTGATGAACGGCAGGAAGTACGCGCCGACCACCGCGTTGCGCCAGCGGCCGAACGCGGTGTGCAGGAAGAACGCCAGYGGCAGCGCCACCAGGTGCTGCGGCACGCCCGAGACGATCGCCATCCACACCGTGTTGTAGAGCGACTTGTGGAACCAGTCGTCGTTGGTGACGACGTAGATGTAGTTCTCCAGGCCCACCCACTGCATCGCCTCCAGCCCGGCCGCCGGCTCCCAGCGGTGGAACGACATGAAGATCGAGAACAGCAGCGGGAACAGCCCGAACACCAGGAACAGGACGAAGAACGGGCTGATGAACACGTACGGCGCGATGTCGCGGAAGCTGCGGCGGCGCTTGCGCGTGCCGGGCTGCGCGACGAGCGGCGTCGTCGTGTCCGTGGTCGCCGGGACCGTGGGTTTGGGCATGGCCTGCATGGTGTCGGGTACAAGCCGGGCACGGCGGTGCGCGCCGTGCCCGGTCGTTCAGCGGGAGATCAGACGTGAGTCACACGCAGCGGGTCAGCGGCGAACGCGCTTCTTGACCTGCTCTTGCGCATCCGCCAGGGCGGTCTTGATGTCCTTGTTCTGCTCGAGCACCTTGTCCAGCTCGGCGTTCACGACGTCGTTGGCCACCGGGTCGTACTTGTCGACGGCGATCGCCTTGATCTTGTCGGCCGACAGCTTCCACAGCTGGCGCGCCTTCTGGCCGCCCAGGTACTCGATCGGCTGGTCGATGAAGGGATCGCTCTGCGCCTCGATCAGCGACGGGAACGCGTCCAGGCTGCGGAAGGCCTCGATCTGCATGCCCTTGTCCAGGCTCATGAACTTGATGAAGTCCCAGGCCGCGGCCTTGTTCGCCGCCTTCTTCGGGATCGCGTAGAACGAGCCGCCCCAGGAGGCGAACGCGCCGTTGGGCAGTTGCGCCGAACGCCACTTGCCCTTGGATTCCGGTGCCAGCCAGTTCGACAGGTGGCCGGCCAGCCAGGCACCCATCATCTGCGAGGCCACCTTGTCGCGCTTGAAGCCCTCGCTCCACTCGTTGGACCAGGCGGCGATCTTGGCGTCGATGCCGGCGGTGCGGGCCGCCTTTGCCAGCTCGAAGCCCTTCTGGAAGCGCGGCGTGTTGATCAGCGGCGTGCCCTTCTTGTCGAAGAAGATGCCTTCGCCGTCCTTCAGGCCGGAGCGGATGTAGATGTCCTTGATGTCCACTGCGTTCGCGAGCAGGTAGGCGCCGGTCGCGGCCTTCACCTTCTTGCCCGACTCGATGTACGACTCCCAGGTCTTGGTGAGGTCGGCCTCGCTGACGCCGGCCTTGTCGAGCAGGTCCTTGCGGTAGAAGAGGGCGCCCGGGCCGATGTCGGCCGGCATCGCGGCGAGCGCGCCGCTGCCGCTCATGCCCTGCGGCACGGTGAACTTGGCGATCTTCGACTGGTACTGCAGGCCGTTGTACGGCGCCTTGCCGAGGTCCTCCAGGCCGCCCGACTCGGCGAACTTGCCGATGAAGCCGACTTCCACCGCCATCACGTCCGGCACGTTGGCACCGGTGGCCAGCGCCGTCGTCATCGCGGTGTGGTGGTCGCCGAAGGCCAGGCTGGTCAGCTTGATCTCGACCTCGGGGTGCAGCTTCTTGTACAGCGGAATCGCCGCCTTGACGGCCAGGTCGAAGCTCGGGAAGGACGCCACCGTCAGCGTCGTCGTGGTCTGGGCTGAAACGGCTCCGGCCATCGCCAGCGCTGCGCACAGCAGCAGGGGTTTCGTCAGTCGTGTCACGTCGGGTCTCCTAAGGTCTTTGTGGACGCCGGGCGGGCTGCCTTTTGCTCCGTCGGCTTTTGTACAGGCTCGTGCCTGACGCGGGTCGAACTTCGGCCAGATCGGCTCGGCTGAAATCGATTTCACTTCTGCAAACGATTTCAGCGGCGGCGTGCCCCGGTGTCAATCGACAAAACCCGGGGTGCTGCACCAATGAGGGAAAGTCCTCTCCGGACTCACCCTGAAGGGAATCCGGACAGTTCTGTTTCTCTGAATCTGCCCTCATTTCTGAAATCGATTTCAGAATGAAACGAATTAGAAACGTGGCGACACCATCGGTCAAGACATTCGAGACTGGGGAAATCCCCGAGATGGCGCGCCGTGCCGGGCCGGGGCATGCGGTTTCACAATAACGCTGCAGGCCAGCATTGGCGCCATTCATGGCCGGCGCTTCAGCCATCATCCGTTGCACCAGCACACAATCCAGGCGCCAGGAGGCGAGCCATCGATCCCGCTCATGGTGCCATCTGGTTTCGGCAAGGCTCTGAAAACGTTGCCATACTTGAAACCCCATGCAAAATCGCGAATCGCCCTCTCGCCACAGCCCACCGTGACCCGTCCGACCGTACGTTCGCCCCTGACTGTGCCGGCTGCCGTGACCCTGCTCGACGTGGCACGCGAGGCCGGCGTCTCGCCCAGCACGGTGTCGCGCATCCTGAATGGCACCGCCCGCGTCACCTCCGACAAGCGGCAGGCGGTTGAAACCGCCATCAGCAAGCTCGACTTCAAGCCCAACCTGTTCGCGCGCAGCCTGAAGACCGGCACCACGATGACCATCGGCATCCTGGCGCAGGACATCGAGAGCCCGTTCTACACGCGGGCGATGAAGGGCATCGAGACCGGGCTGCTGGGCAGCGGCTATGCGCCGATCATCGTCAGCGGCCACTGGGATGCGCGTGAAGAGGCCGAGCGGGTGCGGCTGCTGATGACGCGCCGCATCGATGGCGTCGTGATCCTCACCGGCCACATGGACGACGCGCAGATCGTCGAGTTCGCGCGCCACCAGCCGATCGTCGTGACCGGGCGCCACCTCGACAGCCACAACATCATCGCGATCAAGCTCGACCAGGTGCGCGGCGGCTACCTGGCCACGCGCCACCTGATCTCGCTCGGGCACCGGCGCATCGCCCACATCGCCGGCGTGCGCGACCACGACGACGCGAAGGACCGCTACCAGGGCTACCTGCAGGCGCACGAAGAGGCGGGGCTGACGCCCGACCCCGAGCTGGTGGTGCAGGGCGATTTCACCGAGCCGGGCGGCCTGTTCGCGATGACGCGGCTGCTCGACGGCGGGCGCTCGTTCACCGCGGTGTTCTGCGCGAACGACCAGTCGGCCTTCGGTGCGCGGGTGGTGCTGTACCGCCGCGGCATCCGCGTGCCGGACGACGTGTCGCTGGTCGGTGTCGACGACCTGCCGGCGGCGGCCTACCTGACGCCGCCGATCACGACGGTGCGCCAGCCGATCTACGAGATGGGTCTGTATGCGGCGCACGCGCTGCTCGGCATGCTCGGGCACGCCGCCGAAGAGGTGCACGTGCCGCCGCTGGAGCTGATCGTGCGGGAGACGACGCGGCGCGTGTGAGCGCCAGCCGAAGCTAGCGGGCTTCGGCGTCTTCGATCTGTTGTTTGACCTTGCGCGCACCGCGCAGCACCAGCGTCTCGTCGAGCAGCGCCTGCGGCGCCACCGCGCGCGCCACCTCCTCGAGCGAATCGGGGTCGGTCATCAGCGCATTCGCCAGCGCCGACAGCGCGCAGATCGAGCGCCGCGGCACCTGCGGCGGCAGCTCGCGCGTCGCGTTCACCGTCACGTGATGGCGCACGCTCGCGACGGCTGCCGCGGCCAGGCCCCAGCTCTCGCACAGCGCGGCGCCGAGCAGGTCGTGGCTGACGCCGAAGGCTTGGTGCTCCAGGTACATCAGCTCGGTGTCGTCGGCGGCCGAGGCGAGCATCGGCTGGTAGACGGCCTGCGAATGCTTGAACAGCACCGCCTTGCCGCATTCCTCGAACAACCCGGCCGAATGCGCGCCCCACGGGTCGACGCTCAGCACCTGGCCGATGCGGCCCATCAGCAGGCCGCGCACGCCGGCGCGCTGCCACAGCGGTTCCAGTTCGGGCGCCGGCGGGAACACCGCGCGCAGGCCCATCTCGAAGGTGACGGCCGCGACTTCGCGCGTGCCGAGGTAGGTGACGGCCTGCTGCACGCTCTGCACGCGGCCCTTCAGCCCGTACAGCGACGAGTTCACGGCCTTCAGCACCGCCGAGGCGAGCGCCATGTCGCTCTCGATCAGGCGGGCGAGCGCCTGCAGGTTCACGTCGTCCTCGGCGAGCAGCAGGGACAACTTCACCAGCGCTTCCGGCTGGGCGGGCACGTCGATGTTCAGTGAACGCAGCTTGGGATCGATGGGAGGCATGGCGGAATCCGGGTCGTAGAGCAGTTCTTCACGGTCGATGCTACGCAGCCAGCCGGCGCCCGATCCATCGAACAGGCGGGAATTTCAGCCTTTGTTGGCGCGGCAGGCACCCGCCGGGGCCGGTCGGGCCCCTGGATTCGCCGACACTGCATGCCGTTCATCCGCCGCACGTGACAGGCGGAGACACGTCCGCGGACCAGCCGCGCCCTGGAGGGGGATGTCTTGATGTCGAACTTTCGCATTCGCAGGCTGCGAGGCCTCTTCACAGTCTTCGCAGGCCTGCTGGCCGGGGCCAGCGTGGCGGCCGCCGATTTCACGGTCAGCGCGCCGCCGGCCTGGGTCGAAGCCATCGCCCCGGACCTGGCGGCCTCTGCGCCGACCGAACAGCTGAGCGCGGGCGTTCACTACCTGCTGTCGGACACGCAGACGCGCGTCGACGCCCAGGACCGCACGACCTGGCGGCACCTCGCGATGAAGGCGGTGAATCAATCGGGGGTCGAATCGGTGGCGCATGTGCAGATCGGCTTCGACCCGGCCTGGCAGGTGCTGAGCCTGCACTCGATCCGGTTGCACCGCGACGGCCGCGTCATCTCCAAGCTGAATGCCGCGGCCGTCAAGGTGCTGCAACAGGAAAAGGAGCTCGAGTACCGCATCTTCGACGGCAGCAAGACGGCTCACGTGTTCCTCGAAGACGTGCGCGTCGGCGATGTCGTCGAGTACGCCTACTCGGTGCGTGGCAGCAACCCGGTGTTCGGCAACCGGCAGTTCGGCCGCATCGAACTCCAATGGAACGTGCCGGTGCACCAGCTGGTGGCGCGCCTGGCGTGGCCCGTGGCGCGCAAGCTGGCGCTGAAGCCGCTGCACACCGCGTTGCAGCCCGTGATCACCGAGCACGACGGCCTGGTCGACCACCGCTGGGAAGCGCGCGATGTGGCACCGCTGGTGGTCGAGGCCGGCGCCCCGGAGGGCTTCAATCCCTATCCCGTCGTGCAGTGGAGCGAGTTCGCCGACTGGGGCGCCGTCGCCCGTTGGGCCGAGCCGCTGTACCGCCTGCCCGCCGTCCTCGGGCCGGCGCTGCGTGCGGAGGTCGATCGCATCGCGGCTGCAGGGGGCAGTGCACCCTACAAGACGGCGCAGGTGCTGCGCTTCGTGCAAGGCGAGATTCGCTACCTGGGGGTGGAGGTGGGTCCGGGCTCGCATGCGCCGAGCGCGCCCGATACCGTGCTGGAGCGCCGTTTCGGCGACTGCAAGGACAAGTCGCTGCTGACGGTCACGATGCTGCATGCGCTGGGCATCGAGGCTCGCCCGGCGCTGGTGCACACCAGTTCGCGCGGCACGATCGCCGATCTGCAGCCGACACCTGGCGCCTTCAACCATGTGGTCGTGCGAGCCGAGGTCGATGGAACGACCTACTGGCTCGACCCGACGCGATCACCGCAGCCGGGCACGCTCGACACCCTGGTGCAGGCCGGCTTCGGCCGCGCGCTCGTCGTCGGCGCCGGCACCACCGGCCTGGCCGAGGTCCCGCCGGCCCCGCAGCAGCATCGCGAGGTGCGCATGCTGATCGACGCCGGCGCCGGGCTGGACCAGCCGGTGCGGCTGACGGTCGCCACCATCGCGGACGGCACCTATGCGGAATCGCTGCGCGACAGCCTCGCGACGACCAACCGCGACGACCTGCAGAAGAATTACCTGAATTACTACGCCCGCTACTACCCCGACATCGCGGTCGCCAGCCCGATCACGGTGGCCGACGACGGCCATGCCAACCGGGTGACCGTGACGGAGAGCTACCGCATCACCGCGTTCTGGACCCGCAACGAGGACAAGAAGCGGCTGGAGTCCGCGGTGTTCGCCCCCGACATGGAAGACGCGTTGCGCGCCCCGCGCCAGACCCGCCGCGATGCGCCGCTGGCCCTGGGCCTGCCGACCGAGTTCGTGCACACGGTCGAGGTGCGGCTGCCCGGGGAATGGCCGATCCAGGCGGAGCACACCGAGGTCAAGGACCCGGTCTTCAGCTTCGAGCACAGCGTCGGCACCCAGGCCGATCGCCGCGTGGTCACCCTGCGCGACCGGCTGGTCTCGCATGTCGATCAGGTCGCCGGTGCCGACGCGCAGCGCTATGCCGGCAACCTGGAGCGCGCGCGCGGCAACCTCGGCTACAACTTCTACAAGAACGACGCGGGAGCGGTGCCGGCGGCCGCGGCCGGCACGGGCTTCAACTGGCTGGTCGCGCTCCTCGGAGCGATGTTCGCCGGCCTCTGGTGCATGCTGGCGTGGAAGCTGTACCGCTGGGATCCGCTGCCCCGGGCGCCCGTGCAGGATCCGTCGCTCGCCGGCCTGCGCAGCTGGCTGGTGCTCGTGGGACTGTCGCTGGTCTTCGCACCGGTGAGGTTGGTATTCGACATCGGCTCGACCCTGCCGAGCTACTCGCTGCAGACCTGGAATGCGTTGACCGTCGCCGGGCAGAGCGCCTACGACCCGATGTGGGCGCCGGTGATGCTGATCGAACTGGCCATCAACCTGGCCAAGCTGATCTTCGTGGTCATGATCGCGGTGCTGTTCTTCCGCAGGCGCAGCAGCCTGCCGGCCTTGCTCATCGGGTGGATGGTGATCACGCCCCTCGTCCATGCGGCCGACCTGGTGGTGGCGGCCCGCTTGCTCAAGACCGACGATGCCGCGTCGGCGCGCAACTGGGCCGAGGTCGGCCGTTCCGTGTTCTTCAGCCTGGTGTGGACCTTGTACTTCGTGCGCTCCGAGCGGGTGGCGGCCACGTTCACGCGCCGCCTGCGGAGCGAGCTCCCTCCCGCGCCCACCGAGGATGCAGGCCCCGCAGGCCCACCAGTCAGCGCAGAAACGCGTCCCACCCCGTCTTGAGGATCAGCGCCGACACCACCGCGATGAACACCCCGCGCACGAAGCCCGCGCCGTGCTTCAGCGCGAGCCGCGTGCCGAGCAGGCTGCCGATCACGTTGGCCACCGCCATCGTCAGCGCGATGTGCCACCACACGTGGCCCTTGATCGCGAACAGCGCGAGCGCGGCCAGGTTGGTCGCGGTGTTCAGCAGCTTCGCGCTCGCACTCGCGTTCAGGAAGTCGTAGCCGAGCAGCCGCACGAACAGGAACACGAAGAAGCTGCCGGTGCCGGGGCCGAAGAAGCCGTCGTAGAAACCGATCACCAGGCCGATGCCGCTGGCCAGCAGCGCCTGCGTGCGACCGCTGTGCAGCGGCGCGTGCGTGCGGCCCATGTCCTTGCGCGCCAGGGTGTACGCGAGCACGCCGACCAGGATCAGCGGCAGCGCCTTGCGCAGCCCGTCGGCGCTGACCAGCGTGACGGTCCACGCACCGCTCAGCCCGCCGACCAGCGCCGCCACCGCGGCCGGCAGCAGCGCACTCCACTGCAGCTGCACGCGCTTGGCGAACTGGGCGGTGGCCCAGCCGGTGCCCCAGACACCCGCGCCCTTGTTGGTGCCCAGCAGCGTGGCCGGCACCGCGTTCGGGTAGACGCTGAACAGGGCCGGCACCAGGATCAGCCCGCCGCCGCCGACGATGGCATCGATGAAGCCTGCGAACAACGAGGCGAGGGTGACCGTGACGAGATCGAGCATGCGGGGGGCAGGGAAGAAAAGGAATCCCGGAATGGGAAAGGGCGCCAGGATCACCTGGCGCCCTTCGCATTTTGTCATCGGTCCGGTCGCTCTCTGGAGTGCCGGCCTGTCGGTGTGTCGCAGCCTTGAACGCGTGAATGACGCGACCCTGGATGCGTTGTGTCTGTCTCCTCAGTCCCCCGCCCAGCCGGTCATCCGGGGATGTCGGCCGCGAGTGGGCGGATTTTGGGAGCAGGCCTTCACGCACGCACTAGGTGTTTTCCTGCACCGTTACAGGGCAGCGCTGTCCCGCAGCAAGGGAATGCGCAGGGTCACGCGCGTGCCTGATGTGTTGATCTCGGCCGGGCTCTGCACCTCGACCTCGCCGCCATGCAGCTCCGTGATGCGCTTCACGATCGCGAGCCCGAGGCCCTTGCCGCCTTCGCCGGTGGCAGGCGCCACCTTGGTGCGCGCCTGGTAGAAGCGATCGAACAGATGCGGCAGGTCGATGGCCGGGATGCCGGGCCCGGTGTCGCTGACGCTGACCTCGGCCTGCGTGCCGACGCAGGCGGCCGCCAGCGTCACGCGGCAGCCGCGACCGCAGAACTTCAGCGCGTTGTCGACCAGGTTCGCGATCGCGCGCTCGAAGAGCTCGACGTCGACCTGGGCCGGCACCGGCGCCTCGCCGAGCTCGGCCCGCAGCTCGACGCCCGACTGCGCCGCGCGCTCGGCGAAGCGCATCTCGATGTCATTGAGCAGCTCGCGCAGGTCGACCTGCTCGGCGCGCAGCTGGAAGCTCGGCTCGTCGAGCGTCGCGAGGTCGCCGAGTGCCTTCACCAGGCGCGATGCATTGCGCGTGTTGCGCAGCGCCACCTCCACCAGCCGGCGGTCTTCGCTGCGCGCCGCATCGCCGGCCCAGCGCGCCTCCAGCGTCTCCAGGCAGGCATCGGTCGCGGTCAGCGGCGAGCGCAGGTCGTGCGACAGGTTGCTGACCGCCTCGCGCCGGAAATGATCGAGCCGGCTCAGCGCGTTCCACTGCCGCTGCAGCGTCGCGAGCATCGCGCCGAACGCACGCGTCAGCTGCCCGAACTCGTCGGCGGTGGCCGGCGGCAGCAGCGGCTGCGCATCGGCCGCGCCATGCTGCAGGCCTTTCTCGGACAGCATCGCGACCGCATCGGTCAGCCGCCGCAGCGGCCGCGTCACCGAGGCGATGACCATCGCCGCGAGCAGCGTGGTCAGCATCACGATGCCGGCGATCACGCCGAGCGCCGGCCGCGCGAGGCTCGCGCTCAGCACCTGCCAGCGGTCGGCCGGCAGGTCGGCCTTGTGCGCCACCAGGTACAGGTAGCCGGCGAGGTTGTCGCCGCTGCGGATCAGCGGGCGGCGGATCGGCCGCGCGGCGATCACCGCATCGGCGTCCATGCGCTCGGGGTCGTCGCCCATCACGTACGACGACGCCTGCGATGACACCGCCTGCCGCACCGGATCGATCGCGACGCGGAAGCCCGGCGCGAGCTTCGCCGAGCCGGTGCTCGCGAGCACGGTGCCCTGCACGTCGAGCAGGTAGAGCTGGGTGTCGGGCTCGAACAGCACCAGGTTCTTCAGGAAGCCGTCGAAGTCCTGCGGATGCCGTTCGCGCATCTCGAACAGGTTGTCGTACATCGCGACGACCCGGCCGAGGAACAGCGTCGCGCGCTGGTAGGTGGTCTCGTGCTCGAAGCGCTGGAACGCGAACGCGACGGTGGCGATCACCGCGAGCGCGGTGACCAGGCCGGTCGCGAGGATGGTCAGCGCGATCTTGAGGCGCACGCTCATGCTGGAGCGTCACGCATCTTGTAGCCGGCACCGCGCACCGTGAGGATCAGCTGCGGCCGCATCGGATCGGCCTCGAGCTTGGCGCGCAGCCGGTTGATGTGCGTGGTGACGGTGTGCTCGTAGCCGTCGTGCGTGTAGCCCCACACGGCGTTCAGCAGCTGCCCGCGCGAGAACACGTGCCCCGGGTGGCTCGCGAAGTGCAGCAGCAGGTCGAACTCGAGCGCGGTGAAGTCGATCTCGTCGCCGCGGTAGCGCACCTGGCGCCTGGTCGGCAGGATCTCCAGGTCGCCGTTGCGCAGCGTGCTGGCCTGCGCCTGCGCGCCGGCCTGCGCGGCGCGCAGCAGGTCGGCGCGGCGCAGCAGCGCCTTCACGCGCGCCAGCAGCTCGGCCAGCGAGAACGGCTTGGTCAGGTAGTCGTCGGCGCCCAGCTCCAGCCCGAGCACCCGGTCGAGCTCGGTCGCCTTGGCGGTGAGCATCAGGATCGGCGTGCTGCGGCCGCGCGCGCGCAGCGCCTTGCAGACCTCCAGGCCGTCCAGGCCCGGCATCATCAGGTCGAGGATCAGCAGGTCGCTCGCCTGCTCGTTCTGGCTGGCCAGCGCCGCGACGCCGTCGGCCACCGCAGTCACCGCATAACCCGAATTGCTGAGGTTCAGCACGATCAGATCGCGGATGTCGGTCTGGTCTTCGGCGACGAGGATGGTGGCGGGCATGGGGCGATTGTCGTGCGGGCCGGGAAGATTCTTACAGGGCGGGAGAACCGCATCCTGAGGCAAATGTGATCTTCCTGTGATGTGGGGCGAGGGGGGCGCGAGGTGCGCTGGCGACAGTCATGCCATCGACAACGCCCGTTCCCAGGAGCCCACCATGCAAGCCACCGCCGCCGCTTCCGCATCGACCGCCTTCATGCCGGCCGCCGTGTCCTGGCCCGAGGTGGTGGCGCACCGCGGCTACCTGGTGCGCTTCGCGCAGCGCAGGCTGCACGACCCGATGCTGGCCGAGGACGTGGTGCACGACGTGTTCGAGGCGGTGCTCAGCGGCCGCGCGAGCTTCGGCGGGCGCGCCGCGCTGCGCTCGTGGCTGACGGCGGTGCTGAAGAACAAGATCGTCGACCTGGTGCGCCAGCGCGCCGGCCATGACAGCCTGGATGCGCAGTGGCTGGACGACGACGGCGAGGCGGTCGGCGCCGCCGCGGTGGAGTGCCCGCAGCCGCGCCCGGACCAGGTCGCCGAGCAGCGCCAGCAGCTCGACCGGATGCTCGCGCGCATCGAGGCCCTGCCGACCGGGCTGCGCGACGTGATGCGGCTGCGCGTGCTGCACGACCAGCCGACCGAGCAGGTCTGCGCGGCGCTGTCGATCACCGAGGACAACCTGTTCGTGCGCCTGCACCGGGCCCGCAAGCAGCTGCTGTCGTGATCCCGACACGAATATGGTCATAAGCAAACGTTCGTTGTAGGCAGCGGGACTGCTCAGCAGAATCACGCACCTACTCATGCGCATGCCGCGGCCACCCCCGCGGCCGCGCCCACGCGAATGAATTTCCAGCAACTGCGGTCTGTCCGCGAGACCGTGCGCTGCGGCTTCAACCTGACCGAGGTTGCCGCGGTGCTCCACACGTCCCAGCCCGGCATCAGCCGGCAGATCCGCGAACTCGAGGACGAGCTCGGCATCGAGATCTTCGTGCGCGCCGGCAAGCGGCTCACCGGCCTCACGCCGCCCGGCGAGGCGGTGCTGCCGATCGTCGAGCGGCTGCTGCTGGATGCCGAGAACCTGCGCCGCGCCGGCGATGAGTTCAGCGCGCAGACCAGCGGCCGGCTGTCGATCGCCGCGACCCACTCGCAGGCCCGCTATGCGCTGCCGGCGGTCGTGCGCGATTTCCGCCAGCTGTACCCGCAGGTCACGCTGAACCTGCACCAGGGCTCGCCGAAGCAGGTGGCCGAGATGCTGCTGTCCGGCGAGGCCGACATCGGCATCGCGACCGAGGCGCTCGCCAGCTACGAGCAGCTGGTGGCGCTGCCCTGCTACCGCTGGACGCACAGCGTGGTGGTGCCGATCGGCCATGACCTGCTGAAGCAGGAGGGGCCGCTGACGCTGCAGCGCCTGGCGCGCTACCCGATCATCACCTACGACGTCGGCTACACCGGCCGCACCCACATCGACGAGGCCTTCGCCGCCGAGGGGCTGAAGCCGAGCGTGGTGCTGACCGCGATGGACGCCGACGTGATCAAGACCTATGCCGAACTCGGCATGGGGGTGGGGATCGTCGCGTCGATCGCGTTCGATCCGGAACGCGACCGGCAACTGCGCGCGATCGATGCGCGGGATCTGTTCGCGGTCAACCTGACGCGGCTCGCGGTGCGGCGTGGCACCTGGCTGCGCGGGTATGTCTACTCGTTCATCGAGGCGTTCGCACCGACGCTGACGCGCGAGACGGTGGAGCGGTCGTTGAACGGGGAAGCGGTCGAGGAGTAGCCAGGCTCGTTGACTGCGCTGRCTTCGACAGGCTCAGCC